>JBMQEM010000211.1:0-39317 GCA_049363815.1 Bacteroidota bacterium | reverse complement strand
CAAAGTTCAAAGTTCAAAGTTGGCTTCGTAGGTGACTACGAAGCCAACTTTGAACCTTGAACTTTGAACCTTGAACAAATAAATCATTGAAAGAAAATGGAACCTATCATAAACAAAGTAGCTTCTTCCGGTCTTATTAACATCGACCTCGAAGATCTCTACCCTGAGCAAGAGCGAATACTTTTTGATCTAAAGCCGTGGTTGTTTCAGGAATTGATACTAAAAGAAAAAGACTTTCGTGAAAATTTGAAAACTCACGACTGGAGTCAATACAAAGATAAATTTGTTGCTGTTGTTTGTTCGGCTGATGCAATTGTTCCGGCATGGACGTATATGTTGATTTTTTCACAGCTTGAACCTGTCGCTAAAAAGATTGTGTTCGGTGACCTCAAACGCCTTGAAGAAGAAATTTTCGAAGATGTGATCGATTCAATCGATGCAGAAAAATTCCGCGATCAGCGAGTGATCATTAAAGGGTGCTCGAAAAAGGAAATTCCACTTTTTACTTATGCTGCATTGACTGCAAAACTTCGTCCTTTTGTAAAGAGCATAATGTTTGGGGAACCTTGTAGTACGGTGCCGGTTTATAAGCGGAAGGACACTGTTTAAATTAGGTCAAAGGTAACAGGTCAAAGTTCACGCGGTCTGGGAAATCTGCTACTTTGATATCAGATTTCAATTTTTCTGCGGTTTTTCTGCGATTTCTGCGATCCCGATAGCTATCGGGACTGCGGGAAATAATTTTTTGTCCTATTATTTTGGAATATGCAGAAAATTGACTTGCTTTGTACTGCAAAGTACTTTTAATCAAACTAAAATGAACCAGCAGGAAAAGCAATTGGAAACATTAACGGAGATCCGTTCATTGATGGAACGCTCTTCTCGTTTTATTTCACTCAGCGGACTTTCAGGAATTTTTGCAGGAATATTTGCTCTGCTGGGCGCATTAGCCGTCGCGCTGAATTTTGGTTTTACATTCGATTCCATGTATTATTATAGTAAGGCTGAACTGGAAAACGGAGATCCGAATGTAGCATTCTTTATTTTCTTTGGTATCATTGCAATTTGTATGCTTGTTGCATCGCTGACAGTCGGATATTTTTTTACTTCCAGGAAAGCAAAGAAAAATGGAATGGCTGTTTGGGATTCTTCTGCAAAAAGATTACTTATTAATTTATTTATTCCATTGGTATCAGGTGGATTGTTTTGTGCAATACTGATCTACCATGAATTAATTCCTTTAGTTGTTCCGGCAACCCTGATATTTTACGGATTGGCACTGTTGAATGCCAGTAAATACACATTGAACGATATTCGGTTTTTAGGGATCTGTGAAATAATCCTCGGATTGATTTCTGCAATATTTGTTAAATACGGTTTGCTGACATGGACCATCGGTTTCGGTCTGCTTCATATCATCTATGGTACAGCAATGTACTACAAGTACGAACGATGAAAAATTATATTGAAGATTTAAATAAAGCCTTTGAAAGCAGGATCCGGTTAGGTATCATGTCCATACTGATGGTCAATGATTCTGTTGACTTCAACACTTTCAAAGAACTTCTCAATATTACTGACGGTAATCTTGCCAGTCATGCAACTGCATTGGAAAAACTCGAATTCATTCAGATCAGAAAACAGTTTATCGGAAAGAAACCAAATACAACTTATGCAATCACCAAAAAAGGGCGTAAGGCTTTCAGCGAACATCTCGATGGCCTTGAAAAATTATTGAAGAAAAGAGGGTGATATTTTTTTGAAAGTACACTTTGAAATACAAAGTACTTTTAAAGTAAGAATTGAAACAGAAAAATTTAAAGCAACATTAAATCCTAAAAACAAATAATATGAAAAAGAACGATTGGATTCTGATAGTAAGTGTAATTCTCTACAGCTTTTTATTCTATAATCAATTTGCCGGATTGAATTTTTTGATCTTTAACATTGCCATGATATCCGGTTTGTGGATGAAGGATAAAACCATTGCCCATAACAGGAAATGGCACCTTTCCGCCTTTTTTAGTATCGCTACTTCTATTGCAATTACCATTTATGGAAATGGACTTGCCGTTTTCGCAAATGTTATAGCTTTAAGTCTTTTATCTTCTTTTAGTTTAAAGGGAAAAAATTCATTCCTTTTTTCATTGGCATTTTCCTTTTATTCATATGCCACTTCCGTTTTTTATATGGTCATCGACTGGCAAAAGCGGGCAAACAATGAAGCATCAAGATCTGTACCTTCCGTGAAAAAATCTTTTCTTATCATCATTCCAATTCTGGTCGCATTTCTTTTCTTATTTCTGTACAGAGCTTCCAACCCATTATTCAATGATTTTATTAAAAAGATCAATCTCGATTTTATTTCATTTGAGTTGATCTTTTTTACAATATGTGGATTTGTTTTACTCTACGGGTTTTATTATCACAGGAAGATAGGATTTATTTCCGCTATGGACGAAAATTCAAAACAAACTGTTTTGAATGAACCGAACGGAAGTACATTTTTGTTTGGAAAGACACTCACTCAAAGTGATGAGTTATTTTCAGGGAAATTACTTTTCATTTTACTGAATTCACTTATTCTGATCCTGAATATCCTTGATTACGACTTTCTTTTCATAAGTCATCAGTTACCTGATGGAATCACTTATTCTGAATTCGTTCATCAGGGAATCGGCGCTTTGATATTTTCAATTCTGATCTCAGTTTTTATTATTATCTTTTATTTCAGAGGGGGAATCAATTTTTCGGAGAAAAATAAAGTGATCAAAGCTCTTGCATATTTGTGGATAATCCAGAATGTGATCATGCTCATTTCTACAGCAATGAGAAACGGTTTGTATATCTCTGAATATGGTTTGACCTATAAGAGAATTGGTGTTTATGTTTATCTGCTTCTTACAGTAATTGGATTAGTCACTACTTATATAAAGATCGTCAATCATAAAACCGCTTCCTACCTCATCAGGATCAACTCATGGTTATTCTATTTTGTCATGGTGGTTTCTTGTTTTATTAATTGGGATATGCTGATCACAAGTTACAATGTTAAGCACAGTGGAAAATCAAGTAAAGAGTATCTGGTAACTTTATCCGGAACAAATCTACCTGTTCTTTTTTCGCTGGAATCCGGAAATGAAATATATATAGATACAATTGGGAACGATTCAATTGCCCGTAATGAGATTTTCTATCAAAGAAAGTTGGGTACGAAACTCTTGGATTTTGTTTCAGACGGGCAGAAGCGGGGATGGAGATCTTTTAACTACGATCATACGCGGGTATTGAACGAACTGAGTGATATGAACTTTCGTTCTGAAATCACATTCTTGTGCCTGCCCGGAAAAGGTCTTTATAAATTAAATGACCTGAAATCGTTCTATAACGTCACAAGCCTTGACATAGCTTCTAATTACATTGAATCAATTTCTGAAGTCAACATCTTTCCAGGATTAAAAAGGTTAAATATCAGCTTTAACAGGTTAAAGACACTGAATGGAATTGAGAATCTTCATAACCTTGAATATCTGAATATAAAAGGAAATAGTATCACTGATTATTCTTCCTTGCTGTCATTGAAGAAATTAAAACAGATTCACCTGCCTGAAAATATTACCCAGGATCAGTTGAATTCAATAATGCTGAAGTTTCCTGAAATAATAATCGTAAAATAATCGACTCAAATTTATATGTATGAAAACAATAAAATCAATTATCATGTGGCTCACAATTTTTGGAATAGCCATGGGGTTTCTTGAGTCAGCCATTGTGATCTACTTGCGGAAGATCTACTATCCGGAGGGTTTCCGATTTCCACTTGTTGAAATTGGAAACGATATCTTATCTGTTGAAATTTTAAGGGAGGTAGCGACTATGATCATGCTTCTTGCCATCGGTTTCCTTGTCGGTAAAACAAAATTGCAACGATTCTCCTACTTCATTTTTAGCTTCGCTATCTGGGATATATTCTATTATATTTTTCTGAGAATATTCCTCGACTGGCCGGAATCTTTAATGACTGCTGATATATTATTCTTAATTCCTGTTCCGTGGGTAGGGCCGGTGCTTACTCCGATTGTATTATCGGTATCAATGTTGTTGTTATCATTTGTTATACTCCGACATCAACATTTAAAGTTGTCAAATGCTTTAATGAAAAAAGATTGGGTATTAATGATTACAGGTAGTATGATCGTTATCTTTTCTTTCCTGATAAATTTTTTAGTTGCCATAGGTGAAGAAGGATTGCATTTGAGAAGTATTAATTCTATTTCTGTAATCAGGCCAGAGTTTATGCCTCTTAGCTGGTTGCTTTTTGTTTCAGGGGAAATTTTAATTGTCTATGCAATCATTCGAATCCTTTATCCGAAAAAAATGATTGCATAGACATTTGAAATTTCTCTTTATTGGATTACAAATTTTTTCAAAATTGATTTTTCAAGGGAAAATATTTCAGCAAAGTATAATCCCGAAGAAAGTTTTGAAATATCTAGATTGGTTATTTGATCATTCAATTTTGATTGCTGAATTGTCTCACCAAGAATATTTATTATCCGCATCTCGAATTTGGTTCCTTTTAATCGGGATAGATCGATCTTAATATAATTGGATGCAGGATTAGGATAAATTGCTATTTCCTCAATATCTTTTTCAGCTATACCTGTAAATAGATCATGGGTTGGCCATGTGGAAATTTGCGGCAGACAACCCCAGACAAGATTATCCACATCTGTCATTAATGGTCCTGAATTTGAAGGACGCGTATTTAATAAAATTGCCCAATTCAATTGCAGATTTCCCGCTCTTACAAATTCTGTTGATGTGCCCGGCAAGGATCCATTGTGCCACCAGTTATTGAAGGCATTTACAGAAAATCCACATGCATAATATGGATCTGTTGATGATGGTTTGATCATAGTATCAATGGTAGCTGTTGTCAGGATATCCGGTTTTGTATTAAAGCGATCAACCGAGACGAGAAATTTGCATAGATCTTCTGCAGAAGAAACCCATCCACCATGTGCATCCATATACTCAATATTGAATCCGGCATATGGCCATGTAACCTGAGTTGAATTATCGTAAACAGAATTTGCCATCGGTGCTCCAGGATAGTCGTAGTACGTAACTTCATTTGGAAGAATGTCTGCTTCCAGATTTCTTCCCAGTTGAATTTCAGTTATTCCCATTGGAACAAAAATTGTCCCACGCATATAATTCTCATAACTCTCTCCGGTAATTTTTTCTATTACCCTTCCTAATACACAATAACCAAAATTGGAATACTGTGACTGTGTTCCCGGATCGAAATCAAGCATTGTGTTGGCAAGCATATAACGGATCATTGTAATTGCATCTCCAGGAGGAGGTACACCCATGTATGATGCAATGCTATATGCGTTAAACATCGGATCACCTGAGATATTTCTATTCCAGCCACCCTGATGTTGCAATAAGTGACGGACTGTAATGTCAGTTATTCTGTTATCCAGAATATTCTGGTAAGTTGTATCATTAAGTATACCTGTTGGACCAAATACTTTTGAATCAAGAGTTAGTAATCCTTGCTCAAACAATTTCATGATCCCTACTGAAGTAATAGGTTTTGATAAACTGGCGATCCTGAAAACGCTGTTTGGTTGAACAAATGTTGAACTGGAAGTATTAGAGTACCCGAAACCCCGATTATATACCAATCGACCCTGATAAGTAAGTGCCAATTGTCCACCAGGTACGCCATGATTCGTTAATAAGGCAGTCATTGCAGAATCAAATGCGACAAGTTCCGGAACATGCAACCCTGTTTGTGCTTGTGATTTGATACTTATACAAAATAGAATGAGAACAGAAGTAAAGATTTTTTTCATGGCGTTGAATTTTAAGTTCGAAATTAAATCAGAATTATCTGATATAAAAATACTTAAAATTGATTACGCTACAAGAATTCTCAGTGATTGTGGAAATAAAAAGCCAGAATGATCAGGAGAAAACCTACAGGAATTCCAACGACGAGTGACAAGACCAGGCTTTTAGTATTGTTGAATTTTCGAATGAAAAACTGATAAATTATGTAAGAAAGCAAAAAAGTAGGAAGAAAGTAAACCAGGAGCGCTGCCAAATTTCCCCACTTAAATAAATCCCCGATTTCTTTTGTTTCATGATCCAGCCAAAATAAACCCCAGCATGAAAATAATACTGCCACAGCAAGAATAAAAGTTGATTTGAAAGTTGTGCGAGAGACCGTTCCTGAATTCATATTACTGTTTTTTGAAGTAACGAAAGGGCTTTCACTTTATTTGACCGGAAAATACCTGGTAGAAACTATTTTATCGAAATCACTTTTAAATTTAGGATCGAGCACAGGTGTAACTTTGTCGCTGAAAGAGAACGTAACACCTTCGATGACTTTCTCTATATGTTCTGGAGGACAACTTTCAACTATTGCTATTAGTTTTAACAAATGTGATGAATCTTTTTTGTTTTCAAGAATTGTTGCGGATAATCCCCATCCAAGTCCGACAGTGAATTCATCCCGGAATTCATCTCTGGTTACTGCGCGAATTTGAAATGCCTTTTCAATATCATGACCATATTTTCTTGCTGTAACCCAACCGGCAGCTTTATATAAAGGCTGCTCTGTTTTTTTTGTTAAACGTATGTAGTCAATTGATGCAATACAACAGAGGATGATCCAGCCTGTCAGTAAATAGTTTTTAATTTTACCTGATTGCACAAATCCTGTGATAACTAATAATGCAAGCAAAGGGACTATGTAACTCAAGTGTCTGTAGAATACATATCCTTTATGATTATAATATATTGTATAAAACGGACTAAAGGAATATAGAATAAAGAAGATCACAATTGAAGAAACAGAGATAAATTTTATCTGCCTAGAAATTGTTTTTATCCTTAAGAACAGATATAAACCTGAAATAAGAAAAGCAGAAACAATATATTTTAAAATTTCAGGTCCAAACAGAGTAGGGCAGTTCAGGAGAAATGATCCCGGTAAGGTTTTATACCATACGTCCCTGAAATTTGTAATACTTGTCGGAGTAAGAAAATTATCGAGAGGTACCCCTCTGATCGAGGCAACAGGATTAGTTTCTAATCCAAATCCTGTATCAATAAAGAGTCTTGTACAAAGATGAGGAAGAATAGTTATGATAAGTGCAACAATGAAGTTAGCAACAGACCTTGCCCGGTCGCCTGCAAAGTTATTCCCTGCAGCTATATACAATAGTGATATAATGATCAAAGCAAGATTGTCATACGAATATGAAAAAGCAATTCCTGAAAATACAGCACAGAGTATTGCAAGATGCCTTGATTCTCTGTATACAAATACAATATATAATAAGATGAAAGGAAAGAAGGATGATAATGAATGCATACCAAAATTAACAACTGTCCAGGGAAGAAGTAATGGAATTGAAAAAATGGTCCAGATTCCAAACCATATTGCTGTACTTTTTCCAAAAACTTTATTAGCAACCTTGATCTGAATCAGTCGTGAAACTGCATCGATTGCAAGAGCAGTCCACGATAAAGAAGGAATGATATTTTCAAAGGGCCGGAAGATCAGGGATAAAAGACCGATCAGAAAACTCCCGCCTTCATGCGGATAATGGATGAACTGTAAATAGGAGAATGAGCGGCTATTGATCATTTCGTCAATGCTTAATCCCCATGCTAATTGATCAGGCGAAGCTAACCATGACTTTGTTGTATACCCATAAATAAAGCGGACAATTGTTCCTGCCAATAGGATTATTGTCAGGTGACTCGTTTTTAATTTGTCATTTACCATCCGTTGGAATTTCGATGGCTAATATATTGAAATTCCCCAAAAAAATTCAATTGTTTTCAGAGGAATGAAATTAATCTATCGTGATCAGTTAAGTCCCATTAATTTTTCATTAAACCCTATCAGCAACTTGAAAAGATCTTCATGTTCATTCAGAGGGAGAGTTTCACTTCTATCAAAAATGTCATGATAAAATTGTATTCCGCCCAGAGTATAAAAGAAAAAAGATGGGACGCCAAGTTCGGTAAAAAAGTAATGATCACTATTGGCTGCTTTTCCACGTGAATTGACTGCTTTCAGTAATTGATTTTCAGAATTTACTTTTTGTAACCACTCAAATTCCTGAGGGAACTCTGATGCATTTACTACAGTTATTCCATCAATTCCTGTTCCTGCGAGATCTGTGTTGATAAGAAAACGTATTTTCTCCAATGGTATCAATGGATTTTCTGTGAAATATTTTGATCCCACTAATCCTGCTTCTTCTCCAGCAAATAAAATGAATCCTATGCTATATCGCTGAGGGTGTTTGGAGTAATATCTTGCAAGATTAAGAAGTAAAGCAACACCGCTGGCATTATCATTGGCACCAGGAAAGTACGTATCTGCACCCAAGCCACCTAGATGATCATAGTGTGCTGTTATCACAATAAAAGAATCAGTTACGGCTGTTCCTTTTATCATTCCGCAAATATTTGTTGCATTGAAGTTTTTCAGAAATTTTGTTTCAATGTTAGTTTTATATGAAATAGGATCATTGGGAATGGACTCCTTCAGGACCTTAATAATAGAATAGTCGGCAGTTTCCTGTGATACATCCATTGTCAGTTTATTTACAATTTTAATAATTACTGAATTCCTTTTATCTATAAATGTTACAGAATCGATTTGTTGTAATTTTCCGGAAGCTGATATAGCTTTGCTTTCTCCACCTACGATGAAATCTTTTCCGGGAGAAAGAATAGTTTTATTTATTGTAAGCATCATTTTCCCCGGAAAAGTATTTACAGGATAAGAATAAGGTTGATGAAATGTTTTACCGCCCATAGGTAGCAGATCAAATTCAGTAAACTTGGCGGATAAAAATATTCCTGCCTTCGTCATTCCCTCTTTGGTATACCCTCGACCCCAGAATGAAGGACTGCTAAGAGTGTCAACCATTTTTCTTCCGAATTCCAGATCCTGAGAATTGCAATTGAAAAAGGTGAACAAGAAAATAGTGAGAATTATACTTTTCATATTTAACTGAGGTTTATTTTTATATCAAATTGTTTAGACATGAAATATCAGGTAGATCTGAACAATTATTTTCATTTTAATACTTTTATCACATGAACGTGAACTGGTATTCCTTGTGCAATAACAATATTTGCTATAAATATAGAAATAATGATGAAACTGTAATTGTTAACCGAAAATCCTGCATGGATATAAAATTTAAGAATTATCGTTATATTTAACAATTATTACATTCTAATCCTGATTTTAATTATGAATGCATGGTTACTTAAAACCGGTTTGTACCTGTTAATTGCAACATCATTTCTGGTGACTGCCCGAAATACTTATGCACAGAAATATGGTAATGTATGGCACTTTGGCGACCATGCCGGAATTGATTTTAAAACTTGTTCTCCTGAAGTGATTTCGAATAGTTCAATGGCAGGTTTTGAAGGATGCGCTACCGTATGTGATGTAAACGGAAATCTTCTATTTTATACAAATTCCGATGTTGTCTGGAACAAATTCAATAATGTAATGACTAACGGTAACCTGATTTCCAGTAGCGGCACGATCAGTCAGGTTTTAATCGTCCCAAAACCGGGTTTGCAGACAGAGTTTTATATTATTACTTCAAAAATACAAGCTAGCGGAACATTGTCATTGCGGTACCATATTGTGGACATGACACAGAATTCCGGACTTGGTGCTGTTGTGAGTAGTAATAATGTGATTACAACATGGAATGTAACGGAACAGATTGCAGCAACAACTCATGCAAATGGAAACGACATCTGGATTATGACACATGAATATGGTACTGATAAATTTCTGGCATTCTTACTTACTCCGAACGGGATCAATTTATCTCCAGTGATCTCCTCTGTTGGTCCCGCTCATATACCATGTACATCAAACATAAATTCCAGAGGCGAAATAAAATTTTCTCCTGATTGCAGAAGAATTGCTTTTAATGGAAACGGAGTAGGTAGTAACAGTTCATCAAATATCCTTGCCTTGTTTGATTTTGACAATTCAACAGGAACAGTTTCCAATGTGATCAATCTACCGTATAGTAATGGTGAATTTGGACTGGCATTTTCACCTGATAATTCAAAATTATATGGTTCTACATGGAAAGCTTTTGCTTTCGGAGCAGGTGAATACAATTACATTTATCAGTTTGATCTCTCTTCAGGAATTCCATCGATGATAATCAATTCAAAAGTCATTATCGATTCAGTACCTTCCATAAACGTTTTCGGTTCAATGAAAACTGGGCCGGATGGCAGGATCTATATAGCACGCATGAACTCCGGTTATCTTGGTGTTATAAATGACCCCAATCTTTCAGGACTTTCTTGCAATTACGTAGCGAATGGTTTTTATCTTGGCGGGAACACTTCTACTTATGGTTTGAATAATTATATAGAGTATCAGAATTATTGTTCACCGGCCACGGGTATTTATTCATTAAACACTGATGAATCATTTTCAATAGTTCCTAACCCGGTTTCTGATCAGGTTATCATTAATTTCAGTAAAGATCTAATTGATGCTTCATTAAGTATTTACAGTTCAGCAGGCGTACTGATGAAGCGGTATTATGAGTTTTCCGGAAATAAAATTCAACTTGATAAACAAGACTTGCCTCCCGGCATTTATTTTATTTCTGTTTTTGATAGAAATTTTAAGTTTGAAAACAAAAAGATGATAATACTAGAGTAAAATATCAGCTTTTCTAAAATGAAAATCCGACAATAAACCAAATAACGGCTTTGCAAACACCCGGAAAGAAATCAAGTTGCAATTTTTAGTTTATGTTTCGCCTTCTGGTTAAGGTTAAAAATGAATTCTATATCAGTTCAGTTGATTTGAGCAAGAGCGATCTGTGCTGAATCTTTTTCTTCCAGATGCGTGATTTTTTCAGTATGCCTGCCGACATGAATGAATTGGAAAACTATCCAGGCTATCACAAATATTACGGTAAATGCAAGTATAGTATATTCCCAACTGAAATATAGTTTTACCGGACCTATCAATTTTGCTCCTGCGATTCGGCCCAGATTTCCGATCGTCATGTATAATGTAAACTGGCTTGCTGATACTTTCTTCCAGCAGAATTCCATTGCATTTGCAAATAATCCTATGCAGGTGAACACATAGAAGATCTGGTAAGCAATCATAAATCCGCTGATAAACCATTGGTTCATCCAATATGTTTTGCAAAGTGCCAGTATTACATTGAGAATGATCAATACTGCAAAATAAATATTCAGCATTCGCTTTTTCCCAAATTTGTCTATGAGAAAACCTCCGATCAGCATTCCACCTATTCCACCGATCAGGCTGGCAGTGGCGAAGAATTGTGAATAAGTAATATTTGTCCAGCCAAGTTCCTGTACAGTAAAAATGGGAAGCAATGTAGCAATCAGGTTGAAAGCAGTTTGCGTGATGAATAAGACAAATGCAAGTAGCAGACTGTTGCGAAGTGTAAATACTTTGAATAGAGATTTGAATATCACTTTCCAGTTATCTAACTGCATTTTCTGAGTTTCTTCTGAGGCGCTTCCCTTAGTCCATGGTAAAAGTTTTTCGCCCGGTCGTTCCCTTAAGAGCAATGGAGCAAGCATGATAATACTTACAGCAACAGCAAGCATGAGAATCGAAGAAGTAAAACCATAATGATTGATCAACCAACTGCCAATGGCAAGTGAAGCGGAAGTGCCTATGATCTTTGCACCCCACATCATGCCATTCGCCCTTGCCTGTTGATGAACCGGAACAATATCAATTGCCATTCCATCAGTTGCAACATCCTGAAATGCTCCGAAGAAACCTACGGCAAAACCTGCTATCATTAACAAATTTAAATTGTTCAATGGATCGGGTACGAATGCCATTGCAATAAAACTGATCATCAAACCAATCTGGCCAAAAAGCACCCAGGGACGACGACGACCCATGGGTAAATAGGTAAACCTGTCCATTAACGGAGCAACAATTATTTTGAAACTCCATGGTAATCCGAAAACAGCAACAAAAGCCCCGATCTCTCCCGGCGTTTTTCCATTCATTGCCATCCATGCAGGAATGCCAAATAAAGTCATCCCTTCCGGAATTCCTTGAGCTACGTACAAGGCGACAAAATTCAGGTAACGAAGAAAAGTGTTTTCTGAAAGGGCAGGGATTGTACCTTTGCTGTTAATTATTTTTTTGGAGGTAGAGTTCATTAGATTAATTGAATTTTACTTCTTCGTTTTGTGAAAATAATAATTGACTCTTACGGCGGGAAGTGCGGTAAGAAACCATCCTACACTATATTCGTCAAAGGTTTTATCCTGGAAAGAGTATTTATTATTGTATCCCCACAAATATCCCGGACCGAGTTTAAATTCCAGATTTAATTTAATTCTTGGTGAAATTCTATATGTAGGTGTAAGACCAAGAACTATAAATGGACCATATCTCATTGTATATTTATTGGAATTTATTTTATTTCTCCATTCGCAGAATAAATTCAGTTCTGTATTTAAATAAAGTATGAACCGTGATCTTTTCTTGGTTGTTGCCCAATTGTAAGCAAGTGAAGCAGAAATTTGTTTTCTTCTATTGAATTGAAAGCTGTATAAAAGAACAGATAGCTCGGAATTATTTTTGTATTCTTTATTTGCAGAGAGTGATAGCATATATTCATTTGAAGAATATTTCATTACACCAATGCCTAGTTGATTTTTGAAAGTAAATGTAGTATCAGACCGCTGAGCAATGGAAGTCAAGTTCAGAAACAGTAACAAATTGAAAATATAGTAAAATGTAAAGTCAAACTGTTTCATGGGTCAACTAAACTAATATCATTACTTGATTGATTACTTTGAATACTTTTATTAGGTATTCTTAAATATGGTACAGTAAGAAATCAGAAATAGGCTATGCACACCAAGGCACCGACAATCACACAAACCAGGTCAACCAGTAACATAACACCTAAGGTATAACGGGTCTCCTTTACATTAACAGAACCAAAATACAGCGCAATTACATAGAAAGTGGTCTCTGCAGCTCCCTGAAATAGACACGAAAGCTGTCCGGTCAGACTGTCCGGTCCGTAGGTTTTCATTGCATCGAGCATAAATCCACGTGATCCGCCGGCACTGAATGGTCTCATCAATGCGACCGGAATTGCATTTGTGATCTGTGGATCTACATTGAAAAGACCCATCGTTGCACGGATTCCTTTCATAATAATTTCCATCATTCCTGAATTCCGGAAGATACTTAGCGCAACCAGCATTGCAATCATATAAGGCAGAACACGTACTCCGGTTGTAAATCCATCTTTCGCACCATGCACAAAGGAATCGAATATGTTCGTCTGATTCAATTTGAAGATCTTTTCATTGAATAAACTGTAAAGAACAATTGCAAGAATTATAAAAAGCAATACAGCATTACTCAGGTTTCCTGTAAAGTGAATCTTTTCTATACCTCCAAGACTCATAATATAATATAACAATAAACCAATTATAGCACTGATCCCGGCTACAAAAAGAATGACTACTCCGTTCAGTAAATTGATCCTTTGTTTGATGCTTACAAATATAAGCGCCGCAATCGTTCCAATGAAGGAAGTAATGATCGTAGGCAACATGATGTCAGCAGGATTCGCCGCATTTTGAGCAGCACGGTATCCGATGATGGAAGTTGGAATCAAGGTAAGTCCGGCCGCATGCAGACAAAGAAACATGATCTGACTATTCGATGCACGGTCTTTATTGGTATTGACTTCCTGCATACTTTCCATGGCTTTCAGTCCGAATGGTGTTGCAGCATTATCAAGACCCAGAAAATTTGCGGCAAAATTCATTGTCATGAAGCCATAAGCTGGATGTCCCTTTGGAAGCTCAGGAAATATTTTTGTGAAAAGTGGCGAGATCAGTCTTGCCAGTTTATCCAATGCATTCGATGCACTTAACAAATTAAGTAAGCCGCAGAAAAATGTGAGGTATCCGATAAGCGGCAGCCAGATATCCATGATCGTATTCTTGCATGTCTGGAAAATTCCATCTGCAGGTTGTTTCCCGGCGGAGATCTGAACCACTTCAGCATTGGTCACAAACAAAGTATCGCCGCGCAAAACTCCGGATGTACCCGCTTGTACTAGCTGTGAATAGAAGGCAGTATCACTTGATTGAAAGTCCTTCAACGTTTTTTCAGCTATAAGTACAGGATCATTTTGCTTACCGTTCACGACCGGACTGATCGTATATAACCGGCCTGTGGCAAGTAATACCAATAGGTAGATTATACTACCTGTTATTATAAAGGACCAAAACCGACTGAGTACCATAGTTCATCACAAGAAAACAATTAAATAGCACTTTGGAACAACAGGAATGTTGATTTTCTCAGAACATTTCAACAGTCAATTTCTTATAACTACGGTATTGATACTTTGATTAAAGGTTTCAGGACTTGATAAATTTCAAGTTTACTTGTGTTTAGTATTTAAATGAATTTTTTATAGTTCAAACAACGCGGGAATTATTTTTTTGAGATTAAAACTGTATGCAGCTCACTTCCTGAATTGGATAATTCATAAGCAATCTGTAATGAAGAAATAATTTCAAATCCTGCAGATGTAAGTTTGTCAATGAGAAAATCTGTCTTGTAATAATTGAAATATGTCCTGTCGCCTGTACTTGCAGTTTTGTACCCGGAATTTACAGGATCTCCATCAACAAAACTGATATAAAATGTACCGTTCTCATTTAACAGATCATAAACATCTTTGATCAGGGAAGTTGCTTCGTGTTCCGAGAGATAGGGCAGACAGAAACCACATATTATCCCATGGTATTTTTGCCGGATCTTTTTAATGTCCCGGCTATCCATAACTTGGAAAGTTGCTTTAGGATAATTTTTTTGCGCCAGCGAGATCATATTTGGAGAAATGTCAATACCATCGATCAGTAGATCCGGATTTTTTGACAAGAGGTAGCCGGTGATGATTCCTGGGCCACAACCAATATCCAGTAATCTGGCATTTTTGTTTTTTAGTGTGCTGTAAAATTCATCATACGACCGGTCATATATTCTCAGACCCGAAAATTTTTCCTGATATAACTTTGCAACCTTATTCCAGGTATTGAATGTTTCCTGATTGTGATCCATTTATTTATTTCCATTGAACATTTCCATTTCTTTTTCAATTATTTTAGAAGCATCAAAATAAACACTACTCTGTTTAAATTTTGAATTTGGTTCAATTGTTAAAATATCGCAAGGGGTTTGTAAGGATTGTCCCATGAACTTTTCGATTTCGAAATATTTGTAAATTATTTCATATTCATCGCTTATAAAAAGAACAGCAAACCCTGACTTGCATTTCAATCCATCACCTGAAGAAACGATGGCATTCATTAGTTTTTGGTGCCTTTCTAAGAGTTTGACAGCTAAGGTATCGGAGCTATCTTTCTTAAAAAGAGCATACCCCTTTAAATAATTTGCACGTAAGCTAATGGGAGTTTCGCTAAGAACAGAATCGCATGTAACAATTGCGTCCTGATACTTTTTCAATTTAAGGAAATCGTTAATTTCTTTCGACTTTTCCGAACTGAATCCGGTATACTTTTTATTAAAAGCAAAAACATAGTAAATCAATCTGAAGTCGGCATTAGTTAATTCAGGATCAAAGTTCTCATAGCGGGATAATAGTTGAGGATAATAAGTTGGTAAATCCGGATCGGAAATTTGTTTTTGAATGTTCTTGTAATCTATTTTTTCAAAATTGATTTGCGCATAAGTTGTATCCAATAGTAACAAAAAAACTATCAGTAGTGTATATAAATTCTGAGCCTTAAGCATTTTATATCTTTTTTATGTCGACCGGAATCCCGGAAAATTGACTGAATATATTTCTTATTTCAATCATTTCATCAGGATTCAGATCTTTTTTTAAAATTATTACTGCTGAAAGGTTGTTCTGATAGATTAGAAAACACTGAGAATGTTCAACGATCTTAAAAACTTTGTCCCATATAAGCTCCAGATAAAAGGACTCTCCTTTAATTTTAAAATCTTCTTTTGATACTTCCATTTCCAGCGATTCCCGGAGATGGTTACTAGAAAAATAATTTCTTCGGATTGTTAAAAGTATAACAAGAGGCTGTACCAGTAAGATCAATCCAATAGCTAAGTATTGATAAAATAGCGGTCTTGGCAGATTGAAAATGTTCAGAAAATACAATATGATCCAAAGTATCACGAATAGAGAGAATCCTAGAAGAAAGAGCATTATGGGTTTTCTATAAGCCAATCCAAAAAGAATCTTTAGATATTCATTGAGTGATATTCTGGTTATTATTTTCATTTAGTTATTTACAGATAAGTGTAGTTAAAAATGTGGTCTCTAAAGATTATTTTAAATTTAAAAAAGAAGACCCATATTTGAATTGGGCAGAAATAATTTGAAATTTAAACTGATGGGAATTTCAGGAAAATGACAGTTCTATTTCTAAAATATATATATCATCATTAAAAGATTCAGTGATCTTTCCTGAATAATATTCAACCCGGCATAAAATTGAATTATATTCTTTTGAATTTAATTTCAAATCCATTTTAGTGTCAGTTGAAAAAGTGATTTTCGTTTTTGAATCCAGATAGATAATGTTGACTTTAACTGAAGTTGACGCAAAATTTTCCGGAAGAATTGTAAAAAAATATTGAATTATTCTGAATACAGAAAGCTTATCTTTAATTGCAATTGTTTCAATGTCATCTCCTGTAATATTGAGTTCTATTACAAGATTATTTTCTGAAGAGAATCTGTCACAATAAAGCTCAATTGATTCCTTTAATCCAAGGATTTCAATTTCAGTTGGTGTCAGATCCCGGCACAGTTTGTTGATGTCATTTATTGTTTCTGTTAAGAGAGAATCTAACTCACTTTCAGATTCAGTGACCGGGTTTTTCTTTTGCCCTCTTTGAATCATCATTTTGCATGCAACCAACTTTTGATTTATATTTTCTCTTAAGATCTCAACAAGATATCGCTTTTCACCTTCTTCTGTTTCTATTGCCTTGCGTAGAAAAATCCGTTTTGAATTTAATATTTCTTTTTCCAGATTCTTAAGGTGGCTTATATCAGCCACATGCACATAAAATCCGATAACTTCATCATTAACAATTTCCGGAATATAAGTTGCAAGAGAATGTCGGATACCCTGACCATTAGGAATAGGTATTTCTCTTTCGAAGTGTTGCTTTTCTCCTGATAGCGCTCCTTGTATGAATTTTAAATTCTTTTCATATAAAGGACCCAATAATTCACTGATATGCATACGGTCAACCATTTCCTCCTTAGTTTTCGCAAACCATTCAACATATGCACTATTTGCAAATCGGCAGATAAGATCCTTGTCCCAATATGCAAGTATAGCGGAGATTTGGTCTGCAATTAAAAATGCATACTCGCCCGTATTACTCTGTAAGGTTTTTTCAGGAGCCATTGCAAGTGTAATGTAGCAATTCTAACCAGAAATGACAAAAGATTTATTTTCAATTCTGATTTTTTTTATTTTATAAAATAGCTATGATTCCTATCATCTAAAAATTCTGGATCTTATGGGGTGATTACGATTTTCTGAGTTGCTTTTTCGTATGGGGTTTCAATGGTGAGGAAATATGTGCCTCCTGAATTCAGATTTTGGACTTTTTTACGAAAAGTATTTTCACCAGCGATTAAATTGGTTAAAATAATTCGATCTTTTATATCTCCATTCAGACTAAGTATTGTAAGAGTTGTCTCTGCAATTTTGTCCAGAAAGAATTTCACAACAAAGCTTCCATCGTTCGGATTAGGCATTACTTGCAGCTTCAATGTTCCTGTGCTTTGTAAATTTAAATTATGAATTCCAACGGAAGCGTTTTTAATCACAAAAACTTTAAAGATCTGACTACTTGCGCTACTTTGATTACCTGTATTTGTAAAGAAAATATTGGCAGCAGTACTACTGATGCCGCCATAAATATATCCTGCTAAAGTGCTGTCGGATGAGAATTCGTCCAGTTTAAAGACCTCGTTGTTATAATGTGGAACGTTTTGAATTGGAATAAACTCAGCACTCGCACCTAAAAGACCGGGCATAATGACCGGTAATTTGTATTCCGCCATTGTTCCGGATGAATTTCTTGTTACCCTTGCGATTGTATTTACAAATGGTACATTATTGTCTTGCACTAATATTCCTGCACTATCGAAGTACTGAGCAATACCTCCAAAAAATACATTGTGCATTTCATTATTTGAATCAGAATATAAGGGTAGAACAGCACAATGGTAGTGGTTATAATATTGCTGAAAGGAGTTGTTAACTATATACCCAGTACTGTCAATGTTTACACAATTTAAAAGTGGGAGATCGATTGTTGGTTGGAATACTCCGGAAAATGCTGTTATTCCTTCGGCACCATCCGGCATGATCTGTTGAACAGCATTGTAATCTCTCCTGTGCAGATTTATAGGATCAACGATAGCAGGGAGATGTGAGATGGAAATTGTAGTATCGTTGTCAAGCAGATTAAATTTCCTGATCGCATCTGTATAAACTTGCGTATATGTCGGGTTCCCCATTGGGTTGTAGTTCCCGTCAAATCTATTTCCTCCAATCAGGTAATATGTATTGTTTATCTTTTTCAAATGTCCGCCGGTTACTGCAAACAGATTATCACTTATCTGCCTGAATGAGCCTGTAAATGGACTTCCCGTAATTATTGCATCAATTACCTCAGGAACGTTTATAGCAGTGAGATTTTCAAAAGTTTTTCGTGAAGACGATGCTGCATTGTATCCATATCCACCAATAATATACAAATACTTTCCATCCTGATGAAATTCCATATTCGTTGAACTAAGCTGTTCTTGCAAGGAAACCGAAAGTGAAGTTAGTGGCGCACTCCATTTCTGTTGTGAAACGGGATCAATGACAATTAACTGGTTATTGTTTCCTGCTATGTCAAATGCTGCAAATGGTTGTCTTCTGTGAAGTCCATCCAACCGCCCGCCAACAATTAACCACTTCCCATTGTCTTGTCCATAGGCAAAGGCCTGGATTCCGCCAAGACCGGATATATTCATCGGTTCAAGGTAAATATCAAAGGGTGCAGGTTGTGAGTTAGCCGAAAAACTGATTAAGATCAGTCCTAATAGTCTTGTAATTTGCTTGATCATTCTGTGATATATTTATTACTGCAATTTTACATAATCGCAATTTGCTGTCATGTAACAATTGTCACAGAATTCTTATTCGAAAAGTTGATTAATATTAGAAAAACAGTCTTTGAGTTCTGGCTTAAAATAAATTTCCCTTTTTCGAGATGTGATATAGGAATGCCGGATGAAACCTAATTTTATTTATATAGTACGGAGGATCTTTTCCATTTTCCTTCCTTTCGCCAGTTCGTCAACTAACTTATCAAGATATCTCACCTTTTGAGTTAATGGTTCTTTAATTTCTTCAACCCTGTAACCGCAAATTACACCGGTGATCAGTTCTGCATTCGGATTAAGTTTTGCTTTCTTGAAAAAAGTTTCGAATGTTGCCTTTTCTTCTATAAGGGACCTTAGTTTATTTTCATCAAAGCCTGTAAGCCATTCAATAACTTCGTGCAGCTCTTTTTTTGTCCGGCCTTTTTTCTCAACCTTGGTAATGTAATGCGGATAAACAGAAGCGAATGTCAGTTTGGCTATTCGCTCATCGTGATTACTTGAATTGTTCATGAATTTTATGATGAATTAATCTGATCTGATTTTGTTTGATAAAAACTATAATCGTTCCAGCTTCCCTTTTCTTTTTACAATATTTTTATAATCCCACTGAATTTCTTTTGATTTTTTCAACCACCGTTTAAGATCTTTTACCTTGATCTGACCGATTTCAGTATAGAAAACAGATGCATCTTTAAATTTTTTTCCTACGATGTCCAGTCCTTCTTCTTCAAAATCAGCACCACTCCAGAACATCAGACGTATTCCAGGCTTTTGTTTGCTGAATCCAACAATTGGATTGCCATCAAGAAACCAGACAGGATGTGCATGCCAGATCTTGCTTTCAGCTTTTGTCAACTCTTTATCAATAGTTTCCGAAATTTTAGTACAAATTGTCTTTTCTTCGGTAGTTAATTTATTGATATATGACTTTATCTCTTTGTCCATACTTATTGTAAATTACATTTTTGATTTTAATGTGAAATTATAATAGATCATTTCATGTTCTGCTTTACTGACCAAAACTTCTCCGATCTTTTTACTAAAGAAGTTAACAGCATATGCCCCGGGATCCGGTATTAATGCATCCATATTTTTGTGATAACAATGTCTGAATGTTAATTTTAATACTTTCAATGATTCACTTACAAAATCGTCATCAGTTATCTCTTTCATGTTTTCTGATGATATAAGTGAATCCACCTCCCTGGGATTAAACCTGAACATGGCGGCAGTACATGTTTCGTTCAGGTTCTTTGTAACAATTTGAATACTGGCATCTCCTTTCAGGTAATATCCTGTTACACCTGATGTACTTTTTATTTCAAGTATTCTGCAATTTGTCGCCACAAAATTTATTGAATCAGTTTTGAATGTAAATGACTTTGCCTTATAAACTTTAGGATTGATCCATTCAACCTTTTCAGCAAGGAAAGTTTGTGCTGATGAGATATGTGCAAACATGAATAGTAGTGAGGAAAACAGAAATTGTTTCATATCAGTTTGTTTAAATTATAATTAAAATTAATTCTGTTTATTTGGTTGCGCCAACAATGAATTCAAGGACTGGTTATCTCAAATCGGAGTAGGGGAGGACTATCAGGACTTCATTGCTATTAAACTTGTTTCTCACCTTGATTATTTCGATTTATTATTGCTAATATTTTTTTTATGAATCAAATTTAGTTGCATCCCATTCAACTCCCGCTGGAAATAATTCCGCCCTGCGTTTTTTCATTTCAGAAGCGATCATGGAACTATTTCCGCCCTTTTCTTCAAGCTTTGAAATTATATTATCATAACTTTTTTGATCCCTGTTCTGACTCAGCTTAAATACGTTTTCAACCTTATCTGCTTTGATTTCAAAACCGGCAATTCCTTGTAACATTTTACTGACATATGCTTCCGGAAGGTTATCGTAAATTGTAGGTGATTTTGTATTCCCTTCTTCAAATTTTAATGTGAACTTCCGCATGAGCTCAATGAGTTCCCCGGATGACATGAAGTTCATTTTACCGCTTACATGTACACTCATGTAATTCCAAGTGGATCCCATTTGTGAATTACTGTACCATGATGCACTTACATAAGTACTCGGTCCCGTAAATACAACAAGTGAATTTGGATTTTCAACGAAAGCTTTATGATGATCTGTGTTTCTCATAATGTGACCTTGTAAAAACAATTCACCATTCCGTTCTTCCGCTAATAACGGAATTTGCGTTGCAACTTGTTCACCTGACAAATTACTTCCGGTCAGAAATGCAAATGGATTGCCTTCGAGGAAATCCAGGATCACTTGTTTGTTTTTTTCCTTGAAGTATGAGAAGTTGTACATAATTATATTTATTTCTTACAGTGATATTACTTGCATTCTATTTAATTCGTTCTGTTATTTCCTGTCTGACAAAAAGAATGCTTTCATCTTTTATTGATAAAAATCAAAACTACTAAAATTTTCGTTTTTAAAAATGTTGAATTTAATAATAAATCAAAAATATCCTTAATGTAGATTTAGCAAATCAACAATAATCGAAGTTCACCGGCCTTTTCTGTTGGAGCCCGGTGAATACATGGAAGAGCTTTGCTTTCGGGATGATCAACTGCCAGCCGCCACAGGTTACCTAGCCCTAAACTGATTGGTTGTGCAAGCGGTTTTGCATGGTAATGAAGATCAAAAAAATGTTCACTCAGAAATGATTCAAACCCATCAGCATTTCCCTTATAGAGTTTTTTAATTTCATTTCGTATTTCAGGAACAAGCACTTTTTGTTCCGCTTGTGAATTTGGCAATATTTCACTCGACTCGCCATAGTAGGTGCATAAAAAAGTATCAGTGGGAACAGGAGAGCGATCAACATGAAATGAGTAGACATCAGTAGGAAAAGCAGGGAAGCTATCGTCTCTCTCGTAAAATTTTATCAGATTAAGGATCGGGGATGCGCCATGAGATTTTAGTAACATTAAATCATTCAAAAGAATTTCCCGTGCAAGATTTCCTTCTTTACTTAACTGAAGTGCTGTGAGATACTCCTCTTCAATTACAACAATATTTCCGCTTCGTTTTATTTTTTCAACAATTTCTGAAAAATCACCCGAAAGTTTTCGCTTCCAGCAAATTGCATTCATTTCCCCTTGAAATGGTGCTGAGACCAGATCCTGAAAATTTGTAACTGAGCGCATTTGGTTTTCAGAAGAAGTCAGATCTGTCAAAATAGTATTGGTAATCCGGTGCATTATTATTTCCTCAATGTAAAAATAAATCAGTAGAATAATAATGTTGAGGTAAAATTATAATCGAAAAAAATCTATCTGTATAATTACCACTGCTATTTTAAAGTAAGATCCAGATCCAACTTTAGATGCAATACTGCGGGTCGCCTTCTAGAATTTCCTGTTCAAGTTGAGGTGCCTCGCCAGGCTTCCATAAACGGGTGCGATGTACTACACGATAATTTAAAGGCCCGCCATCAGGTTGTTCACTGCGTTCATATGGACGCGGAATACAGACAAATTCAGTTGAAAGTTGGTCACTGGTAGCAGTCACCAAACCATATCCATGACCACCCATATCTATGAATTTCAAATGTGGTGCAACGTCAGGATTGCGAACTGCACGTGCTTGCTCAATGTCTCCGGTTTCTTTCAACTTCAACGTGGAATGCACTCCATGCAATGGGGTAATGTTCATGGAAGGAATTACTTTTCCATCGGCCTGATCGATCAGGTTTAACACGCGTTTCGGTTTGTCTTTTGGCATTGTTACTTCCAATACTTCGAAAAGAGTCTGCTGAGATATTGAGCCCGTTATAAACTCCACACCAACCGGTTCGAATTTTTTAGGTGGAAGAGCCTTCGATGTTAAACCTGCAAGAAAGGCATGTCGGTCACCGGCTACTACACAAAAACCCGTGATCTTCTGATCACTGATAAAATCAAATATCAGATCCTTATCACGGAGAAACCGATTGTCCATTACAGCATAGCCTACATCTTGTGGCCATTCCTTTCCTAATTCACCTGGTAAATTCTGATAATCACTTCGCATTTCCATGGTACCAAATGTGTGTCCCCATATTTTCCAACGCGCTTTTGATGCTCCGAGCTGATCAATGAACCATTTTCTTTGCTCACTACCGAGAAACGTTTGTGCAAAGACATCTTTTGTCGGATTCGGAATATCTTTTCCATTAAAACGAATGGTCTCAGGTGGGCTGCCATTATTATAATGTTTACCATAGTTCATGATTTCAAGAGGAAATTGTGGTGCTACTCTGGAAAACTCAGGAATATTAAAATCATCAGTCGACATATCTGGAGAGCGAAACGACCAGTTATCAGTAAGAAGAAGATCAACATTTTTTCCCCAATGCAATACACGCTGGATCTTCAGACTGTTTATTGCAAGAAGGTTATTTGGCTCTTCCGATAATCCGTCATCGTTAAATTCTTCCATGGGCGTATCCACCACTGCAGGTGCAATGAACTTTTCGAGTTTTGGGTTGCCGGGTTGTTGTACCATTGCTGGAATGAATTCCCACCAGGCCTGATTTGCATATACTTTCTGATTTTGAGCAGCAGCATAGTAACCACCGCCTGCGACATACTGACTTTGGTATCCTGCCCAGGCAAATTCGTGATTATCCCATACACAAACAAAAGGCCAGCGGGCACGTGCATCCTGCAGATCCGGATCTTCCAGATATGCACGATAGAGTGTACGATAGTCTTCAAGAGTAACAGGCAAATGAAAATTGCTCACCTTGCGACCTTGCGGAAACTTGTATAGATCCCTGATTCGACGACCACGATTACCATTGGGATTGTCTTCTGCATACCAGGTAACTTCGTAAATAAAATCACCAAGGTGCAGCACAAAATTAAGTTGTTGATCTTTGGAGCGTGCTTCATCTTCAAAGATCATCTTACGGTAAGCATTTAATCCGGCTTCATTAGGGCACTGGCAGGATACAAAAGTAAAACGAACGGGAGCATCTGAATTTTCGCTGTGTGCTGTCATCGTACGACCGATTCTGCTGGAGAAACGATGTTCATCAATGAATCGATACCAGTATTCACGGTTTGGTTCGAGATCTTTGACTAAAAAACGACATGTCCAATCCGAATCTGCGCTAATGTTTGCTGTACCACCGGCTAATACTTTTTTAAAATCAGGAGTAGTTGAAATTTCAACATCTAATTTTTTAGTAATGCTATCCTTTACAGGAGGACGTCTGGTCCATAAGATCACACTATTGGATGTTGGATCACCGGATGCTACTCCCTGTGGAAAGAGGTCACGCCTTTCGATCGTTAATGCAGAAACCTTGTTTGCCCAACCTTTTTTTGTTGTTACGGCGAAGCCGATAAGGAAGGAGGTTTGTAAAAACTTGCGCCTTGATAAGTTCATGAGATCTCAGTTTATACTGCTTTATAATATGAAATTATAAGCAAGGTATTTTTATTTCAAAAGGCTCATAAAAATTTAAAACAATTTAACAGAACATAACAAGCGTGTGATATCATATTCTTTGCAAGCAACAACAATTACATTTATCTACCTACATCATTGACCTACATTGAACCTTGAATATTCATTATTTTGAATCGATAATATTGTATTATAGAAACAATTGTCCAAAGAATAAACAGGCCACCCTTGTTCAGATCTAAAATTTTATAATCAAATAGAACCGGTGACAACAAACATGGAATGAGAATCAGGCAACATACTAATGCCAGAGCTCCAAAAATCTTTTCGTAAATCTTATTATTTTTCATAAGTAGTCAAATTTTATCTTTGCCATTTTCAATTGAGTTGCCATTCTGTTATCAATATACCTGACCACTCATTCATTTAGACTTCCTGCCAGATACGTTTCATTCTTAATCCGAAGACAGGACTTTCTTTACCATCCTGCAAGATGGTAAAAGTAGTTCAGATCTCATTTTTCCTTGGTCATATATTTGTAATTTTTATGACCATCCATTATTTCGATCAACTTTAAATTATTGATTAAAATGCTTTTGCTGATACCTGAAAACCTGGATCTTTCAACAATAATTATTTTGACTTACTGTCAGACGTTCTAGTATTCCTTCACGAATCGCTTTACGATATTTTTATTCTTGGATTTCAATTGAAGAAAATAAAGACCCGCTGGAAGGTCTGCAATATTAATTTCCAGATCTCCTGTCAATTCCATGGCCCGTTGTAATAGAATTTCACCAAGAGTGTTTTTAATTGAAACAATTGTCTCGCCCTTGATGTTTGAATTACTATGTATGGTGATTTGATTGGTTGCCGGGTTGGGATAAATAAGAATTTCATCATTTATAACAAAACCCTTTTCTTGCAGATCATTATTGAGTATTATACTTGTTGTTGTAGTATTAGTCAGAACAGGTAAGTTAAAATCAAAATAGATAGCTGCGTAATTAGGTATAATAGAATTAACAGGTATTGTGGATATCGG
This sequence comes from Bacteroidota bacterium, assembly GCA_049363815.1. Classification (GTDB taxonomy): domain Bacteria; phylum Bacteroidota; class Bacteroidia; order AKYH767-A; family 2013-40CM-41-45; genus JADKIH01. The sequence continues at coordinate 13,537 of JBMQEM010000211.1, read as the reverse complement.
CTTGATCCGATAATGAATATATCCATTGCTTGCTACTAATGTTTGTTTTTGTGCAATGGTTGTTAATCGAAGCCTTTTCCTGTCTGTGTGTACAAACGTATTAAAGTAAATATACTTCATACCTCGTTGCCCGGCCAACCTGGACAAAAATTCTGTTAGCGGTTCGTTTCCTGTACTTTTATTTTCCCCAATTTAATATGTTTAAAGTCTTCAATTTTGGTAAAATACTCCAGTCCTAAAACTAATAGCATCGAGCTTATATTATATACTTTCTGCATGATGACTGCCAAACCCAAATAACCAAACCCAAATAGAGCAAAGAAACAGTAAAAAGTCAATAAGCAAATAATGCAACAGAATTTAAGAAAATGAAGTTTTGATTTAAGGATAAATACAGTAATCGTAAATAAACCAATCAATGTTAAAATGATCGATATTGTTCCCAAGTCATGCAAAGGTGTTGCGATTAAGAAAATAAATATTACGTTGGCTATGCCAATAGTTTTTAAAATCTTAGCCGATTGTTTTGAGGGGATTTTTTTTGACATATTGATAAAGAAAATCCCATAACCAACCGAATGAAATGCCATTCCAATAATTGCCCAGATCCTGCCGGGGTTTTCTGAACCATTTATTGCTTTTTCTTCAAACAAGTTGCTAATGAAATTTTTTGTCCAGTCAAACCCAATGGAATTTTTATCAAGCACAGAGCTGCCTGGGTAGACGAACGCTGCCTTTACTATTAATATCACCGAAGTAATCAGGCAAATCAAAACCAAATGTTTCTTAATCATCTTTTTAATATTCCTGTTAAAATTAGTTGACCGCTAAAGTTTGTATTACTGTATTGGCGCCCTTTCGAAGCCGCCTCCGGTGTACAGAACCAATGGTTGAGCGAAGATAGAAATTAAGCCAACTCGTCACGGTGCCATTGTGAAACAATTTGTCATGCGCAGTTAGGTTTTTCCCTGCTAGTGGGCAACATCGTTTCGAAATTGTGAGTTGACAGTTCTTAGTATTTGAGAACGATAAAGAAAGCTGGCTCCCTTAAATTATTTAGTTTTATTTCTTTTTAATGGATGGTATCCATGAAAATATAAGCTCAATTGTCAAAAGAGGAATTACCCAACTTACCCACTCTAATGTTGAGTCTCTAATTTCTGGTGAGTCTATGAAGTAGAATAATTTGTCTTGGGGTATGTCTCCGATTAGTCGAAGAAAAACGAAAACCAAGCCAAGTCCATAACTGCGAATCAAAAATAGTCGATGTGCGATAATATTTTTTCTCTTTATTGAAATCCAGGCACAAATAGTCATAAAGAGCCAGGTTGTCGAAAGCAGAAAAAGAGAAACAATGGAACCTTCTAAGTCAATTGTCAACCCAAGATACAGAGCTGTCAGCCCACCTAGTAAGGCGCCAATTATGTAAATTTTGCCAATTGTCCGGTGGAGATTCCTATGATTAACTCGAAGCCACGTCCAAAACTGGAGCGGTCCAAGTACCAGTGGTGCTATAGCTGTGGCCAGATGTAAGTAATACCAAATAGCTTTCGTCTCTAAGTTTCCTTCAGTGAAGAATCTAAATTTAATTCCGCTATATAAATAGTAGGCACTAAGCAATATAATGGTAAACCAAAATATTTTATTCGGTAGTTTTCGCTTTAAAGTGTGTGTTTTAAAATTCTTATTTATTTGTCGTGGTCATCACTGTTAACGGAGATCACCAATTGGTCACAACGTTAAGTTTTGCCGAAGTGTTAATTATTTACCGAAATATAAAAATAAAAGAGTCAAAAAATAATGTTTGGGCAATGCGGTATTAGCTGCTAACTTTTTTGTTATTCTGGTTGTGTGCCAATTGTCAAGTGAAATACTGTTGAGTTTTCTAATCGTCTTGTTAAGGATTTCATAATCTACTTGTACACCATTGTAGTAGTAAGTAATAGTTTTGATTGCAATTAGTTCTTCTATTTCAAATGCCGAAAGCGTCAGATATCAATTTTGCTGCAAACGGATTCGGAACCGCCGCCGGGCATTCGGTTAAGAATTTACATTTAAAACTGAAGAACTTTTAAAAAAATCTTTTTACTGTGATGTGAAGTAATTAAATACTATAAAAGACTTTGATCTGCTTGGCGGCGGACTCTTGTTAGTTGCCGGTGCTACATCTCAGGTTTGATTTGATCTATTGATATTTTAAAAGTTTTTCGTTGGCGTGAACTGAAATTCCCAGATTCAATTGTAAGATAGTGTTGTGAATCTTTTTCAATCAATTCAATCACACTCGGATTATATATTGGACCATAAGAAAATAAACTTTGTTTTGGGAATTCATCTGATTCAGAAACTGCAATAAATAGTTTATGAGTTATTTCATCTGCAGCGAATTTTTTGGTATTACCGGAAATATTGCCAACTTTAAAAATTCGTATCGATAAAGTACTGGAATTGTTTTCAGATAAAAATGATAAATTATTCAGTAGATTAACTACTTTCTCGTCATCTATTTTTGAAATTGATGCAATATTCTGACAAAAAGCAGAACTTGTAACAAAGATTAAGAATAAACATAATTTGATTTTAGCTTTCATTTGATTTTAGTTCTTGCTGCCAACGTTTAGCCATAATCCCGGGCAAGCACTTCTCTTAAATCGAAGATAGTGCTTTCTTTGATTGGAAGCAAGGCGGTGTTATGTATTCGGCTTTCTTCATTCTGTTTATTTGTCGAGTGGTTTCCATTGTCCTTTTTTGAAAAAAACGTTTTTAAATTTCTCTGAGTAAAATACTAAATAAAAGCTCCAAGCACTTCGATAAGTTGTCGGGTTACTTGTCATAATGTGGTGAGTTGGATTTTCCATTTTGATCATTAGTCTTTCCGAACTCCAGGGTTTTACGGTTGATATTTTTCCACGAAATGTTTTTAGTATTTTCTCTTTTTCAGTCACGTAGAAATAAATCGAATCGTTGCTTTTTATTTCAAATCTAAAATTGTCATATTGCCAGTCTGCTTGTTTGCCGGGAAAATAGTCGCGGTTGAAAATATACTTCCAGTAATAGTCCTTTTTTTTAAGTTCCTTTTTAGCAGTTAAAGTTTGAACAGCTCCCGAAAAAACTGCAAGACCCAAAATTATAAGCCAAATAACTCCAAGTATAATTCCGAAAATCTTTTTTCTTGTCAGCAACCATGTCAGCAAGAGGATTCCTGTCAATGGAACAAGGATAAAAGCGAAAAATAAATTAAAGCCAAATCCCATTTTCTTGTCTTGTTAATGATCAGTTTTTTTGACTTGTATGTTGCCGAATAACGTTTTTCGGGCTAATGAAGAGGTGCATTAAAACGCCTACTTTTTCGATAGACACTTAACTAAAACAATAACGAGAAATTCACATCTTGTCATTGCTTGACTATCTTTCCGGTTGTCAGTGCCCCTTTTGAGTTCCTTAATTCATAAAAATAAATTCCATTTGCAAGTTGCTCTGTGTTCATTGTCGTGGAACTTGTAAATGCCTGTTGCAAAATATGTCGTCCTAGGCAGTCGAATAGAGTAACTGTTGTCTGTACCTTGTCGGTAAGTACAAAAGTAAGCTGCGTTGAAAAGGGATTAGGAAAAACAATTACACTGTTTATTGTTTTGTCAACATTGTTTATTCCTATAGTGGTGCAAAGAATATTTACCGAAGCCCCGCCACCTATAAGAGAGGTTGCCGGAAGTGTACTTCCGCCTGACGATACATTCGTTGCAGTGCTGGCTACGGTCATTGAAATGGAATTTACAATTGTGGCAGTGCCCCCCTCATTGCAATTGCTAGTTCCTGCAGAATCTGTTTTGATTAAATAAATATTTCTGTTAGCACCAAAACTTTCTTCGCTGGCGCTTATTAAATATCCCCCATCACTTGTTGTAAGAATGCAATTTTCATAATCATAACCATTGCCACCATAAGTTTTAGTCCATAGGGTATCTCCGGCAGCATCCGTTCTTATGACGTAAACATCGCTGGCAACTCCGAAACTGTATGATTGCCCCACAACAATAAAACCGTCATCAGCTGTTTGCGCCATCGAATAGCCATTCTCCCAGTCAGTACCTCCATAGGTTTTTGTCCATTGTGCAAGCCCGTTGTTATCGGTTTTCATTAGTAAGCAATCAAAACTGCCGGCACCAAAACTATTGGTGGCTCCTGCAAGAATATACCCATTATCTGCTGTTTGCATTATTGAAAAACCAAAATCATCAAGGGCATCGCCATATGTTTTTGTCCAAAGGGTATCACCAGTGGCATTAGTTTTCACAACATAAATATCTACTCCGCCGGCACCAAAGCTCAACGTGATTCCAATTAAAATAAATCCGTTGTCACTTGTTTGCTGAACAAAGTTTCCGTTTTCTTCAAAACTACCGCCATAAGTTTTTGTCCATAAGGCATTGCCATTTGCATCGGTTTTAATTAAATAGGCATCGTAGTTTCCGGCTCCCAAATTTTGTGTGGTGCCTCCAACCAGGTATCCGTTATCGGAAGTGAGCAGAACCGTATTTCCATAGTCTGTTCCTGCGCCACCGAAAAGTTTTGACCAGGAGATATTTCCTATTGAATCGGTTTTGAGCAAATAAACATCTTGACCATTGGCGCCAAAGCTTGTTGAGTTTCCGGCAATGATATATCCGCCATCGGGAGTTTGTTTTACAGAATTTCCATACTCATTATTGGAGCCTCCGTAAGTTTTGGTCCACAACGTATCGCTGTTGTTATCTAGTTTGATTAAGTACACATCATATCCTCCGGCTCCAAAACTTAGGGTTGTACCGACCAGAATATAGCCGTTGTCAGTGGTGGGTTGAATTTGGGTTCCGTAATCGCTCCCGGTGCCGCCAATGGTTTTTTGAAATTTGAGTTGTGCTGATGTCTGTTCCGAAAAGAAAAGAATTGTCAGTAGCGTGATGAGTAAATTTGTTTTCATATGTATTTGTTTGGAGTTGATTTTTTGAAATTCCGGAATACGTTTTGCAGCTAAAAGAAGTTGGTGATTTCTGAACACAAAACTGTCTAAAAGCACTGAACTTAATACGAAGCACAAATCTTCAATTAACCACTAAACCGCCAATTTCATGTAGGTGCTGTTATGCATTCGTTTTTTTTCTTTTGTCAATTGTCATAAGCAAAGTCCTTTAATTCTAATAGCTCCTTTTGGATTTGATTTTCCCATTCCTTTTGTTTCGTCAAGTCTGCTCCGTATTTGGTTTCACGGTCATACTCAATTCGTCTTTTTGAAAAGTCGGTCATAATTTTGTTGTTCAACTCCTTTGCTATTTCTGTCCCGTTTGCTATTTTTTTTCGGTTCTCACGCAATTCTTTCCGAAATTGTCGAGTGTAAATTTCACAAATATCGAAAAGTGTCTGTTGATAAAGAAGTGATTGATTAATATCAGCAGTTGTGTCAATCCAGGATGCGGTCTTAATGATGTAATTATGGACTTTCTTATTGAAGTTTTTTGTCAAAAAGTCAAAGCCGTTTACTTGGTACTCAACAGAAAATTGCGCAAATGAAGATGTCGATTCATTAGATTTGGTCTTGATCGAAAAATCGTCTAATGTCAGTTTATGTGTGGCACTCCAATTCAAATTGTCTTGGTTGCTTTGTCCAAATGCATAATTTGTCAGTAAGCAAATGAGCGAAATTAAAATTGTCGGTCTGTGAATTAATGTCATTTATATGCCTTGGTTTTGGTGTGTCCAAATGTTTCGTGACTTTGCATTCGGGCGGTGATTATTTTTCCGCTATTGATTTAATGTTAGAAAGAATTTGTCCTTGAATTTGCCCCATCTTCTTTTTCATCATCAGCGCATTCATAATTCGCACTATCAAATTTGCTGGCTCATAGTATGATTCGTTAACGATTTTGGTTTTGTTGTCGTCTAGTTTTTCAAGGTAGAAGCACTAAACCAAATGTGAAACGAAGTTAAAACTTTAAACCAACCAGACAAGGCACCATTGTAAAAACATGCTGTTAGCGGCCGTATTTTTTCTCTAAGTCCTTTGTCAGGTTCCTGAATACAAATTCGTGCTCTTGTTGGATTCCTAATTTCTCCAACGGTTCCCAATAAAATCTTGGAGTCAATACGGATGTATACGTTGTCACCCGTGTCATTTTGCATTTGTTGGCATTTGTTTTTTCGAAGTGATAGATTGCTTCTTTGAACCCAAGCCAGTTTCGTCCAACTAACGTGTAATCAATAACCTCCATTTTTAATATTTTTCCTCTTTCAAGTTCTGTGATTCTCTCAGTTATTGTTCCACCACCAAAGTCGGCGTTACTTAAGTTACCCGGGTCGAAATAACAAGTCCTTAGTCCTCCAATTTCCTCTTTCTCCAAAATGCACTTTGTCGGAATTGGAAGGTCAAAGTACATGAGGAACGGTTTTTCAGCGTCAAGTGTGTCGACCGATTTAATTGCATCATAAACTTGTTCAGGTGAGTAATCAAAAATTTGCTCTGTCGTCACGCTTATTACAACTTCTTTCTCTGTTTTTAAATAATGCTCTGTCGGTGCAGCAATCAAAAATGGGAGCAATGGTATTAATAAAACCGAAAGATTCTCTGTCGATTTAATCTCTTTGTATCTCTTTGTTAAATGAACAATGATATATCCAAGATAAATTAAAGGAACAATAATCGGCAATGCCATTACGATACAAAGAAGTCCTGATAGTCCAGGGATGTACATACCAATAAGCGTAATTATTGTCGCAATGATAGCTCCCCAAATTGTATGCTTTTTGTTTGGAAGTACACCTATTGATATTCCTAAAACAATTGGAAGTAAAATGAATAGTATCCAACTTAGGTCAGCCAGTCCAAGGAATAAGAATGCAATCCCTGTCCCAAAGAATATGAATGTCAGGATTATTGAAAGTCTGAAACTCTTGTCTTTAAGTATTTTTTTCATTTGTCTGTGTGTCAAGAAAAATATGGCTGCTAAAGTTTATGGGCTTGGTGAAGATGGCGATTAGGAATCACAAAACTGTCGGCCAGCACTACATTTGATATGAAGCACAAATGTGTCTGAACCGCCACTTTTGCTGAACCCGTTTTCTAAGCAGCCCGGATTTCAAATTAAATAGCATACAATTTTAAATCTATTTCTTGTCGTTATAATATTTATATTCTATTGAAATTTTCTTTTTCGAGACACCGGTTTCGAATTGCTCAATCTTCACAAGTTGATTATTGGAATTAAAGTAAATAATTTCATGCCCATTTTTTCCATCTACATCAAAAGAGTAATCATATTGATAAACGTTGTCTGATAGAGTTGAATAAGTGCAGTGGGTATCAGATCTTTGGCAATATTGTTCTTTTCTATCTAGCGCTTTGGCCTTGTTATAATCAATTGAGTGTATTTCATTGTCATAAAATGCCCTTTTGTATATATCAAAAGCGCCCTTATAAATTATAGACGGATATTCGCCCTTTAAAACTATTGTATCTTCGTTTGCGTAAAATTCCAGAAAGATTTTATTTTTGTTGTCATAAGTATTGATAACCTCTGCAAATTTATCTTTCTTAGTATAGTCAAATACCAGCGTATAGTAAGGTGGGTCCGCATAAACTTCGTAATAATTTATCTTTTTGTACCTACCGGCAGTATCAAATTCAGCATAATATGTAGGCACTGAAAATGCTTCATCGTAAACTTTCACGCTTTTAACACCTTTAAAATTTAAAGCTGTATACTTTATTGGAGCTGAAGAACGGATCATATCAGGAAAACGAAAGCAAGAAATAAATTTTGTGAAAATATCCATTGCGTCTTCATTCGGTTCATTAATGTAGAAGCGACTTAAATCTTCATGAGTTGTGATTTGTTGAGCAGTGTCAATTTCGTCCGAGACCCAAGTTGAATCTTCCACTTGACAAAATAATTTCAAGGGAATGAAAAATAGTACTACAGTAATTTTAGCTATGATTTTCATTAATGAAGATAATCTAGGTTTTAATTTGCTGATAGATTTGCTTACAAGGTTTGGCATTGGTGAAGTCTATTATTTTACCGAAATATAAAAATAAAAAGAGTCAAAAAATAATGTTTTGGCAATGCGATGTGCTTGTTGCACAACTAACAAATATAGTTGAAAACAAATAATAACTATCATTTGTAAATAATTTCTGCCGATGCGATCTTTACTTTATGCAAGGAAAAAAAGAGATTCAGCCAAAAATGCTTTACCAGGTGCATCTGGATGATCTGGTGGCAAAGGATAATTTTTATCGAAAACTTGATTCGGTGTTAGATCTGCATTTTTTGTATAAATCTACAGCGGATTACTATGGCGAAGAAGGACATGAGAGTATTGATCCGGTGGTGTTCTTTAAGATCTGTTTAGTTGGTTATCTGAACAATATCAATAGCGATCGCAGGCTGATCGAATATTGCAGCAATTGCCTGGATGTTCGGCTGTACTTAAAGTACGATCTCGATGAACAACTCCCATGGCACTCTACCATCAGCAGAACAAGACAGCTTTACGGAGAAGAAGATTTTATGCAACTGTTTAAAAAAGTTCTTGCGCTGTGTGTGGACAAAGGCATGGTCCGCGGCAAACGTCAAGCCATTGACAGCGCCTTTGTAAAAGCAAATGCAAGTCTGGATAGTTTGCAGATGAAAGAGATCACCGACGATGTTGCTGACTATGCGAATGAATTAAACGAGAACAGTGAATTTAAGATCAAACCTGAATCTCTTACACCGGTTGATAAAAGTTCAACAACAGTATCTGCTCAAAAGAACAAATCTGTTGAACAACATCATGACTGGAAAAAAGAAGAATATAAAGATATGCCCGGACACCGTACCGCAAGTAAACATGCAATTGCTGATGTGGATGAAAATGATCACATGATTCGCCCAAAATTTTTAAGTAATCATACTCATTTCAGCACGACCGATCCGGATGCGAGGATCTCTGTAAAACCCGGTAAGGCAAGACAGATGAATTATTTTGCGCAGATCGCAGTTGATGAAAGCAATCACGTCATTACAGGAGCAGGTGCTGACTTTGCAGACAAACGTGATAGTGAATGTTTACCTGGAATATTAGATCAAACAATCGCTAATCTGCAAGAGAATGATCTGACTCTTGAACAAATTTTAGCCGACACTGCATATTCCAGTGGTGAAGTATTGAAGTATTGTGAATCCAGAAGCATCGATGCATTCATCCCAAATTTTGGACAATATAAAAATGAGCGAGAGGGGTTTGTTTACAATGAAGAGAAAGATCAGTTTGAATGTGTTCGAGGCAACAAAGCCATTTTGCCATTTAGAAAAATTAAAATGAGTCATGATAAACATGCAATGAAAGTCTACAGAAGCGGCAACAGTAAATGCAAAGATTGTCCGCTTCGCAGTTCATGCATCGGAAAAAGTGATTTTAAGAAGATCGAAACAAGTATTCACAAACCTCTTTACGATGCCATGCATGAAAAATTAAAAAGCAAAAAAGCCCAGAGAATATTTAAAAAGAGAGGAAGTACAGTGGAACCGGTTCTGGGAACGATGTTGAATTTTTTAAACTTGAAGCGAGTTAACACCAGAGGAATCAAACAAGCCAATAAACATGTGATGATGTCAGCGTTGACCTATAACCTGAAGAAACTTCTTCGATGGAGCGGAAAAACAATAAATACTCAGTTGATGGCAATGAGACCATCAATGACAAAATTATTTGAATCCGTTTTTTATGGCTTCACTAGAACTCATATAGGGAAGCTTCATTTTTCCTCATCGTTTGCAAGGCTAGATAGAAGTATTGGCTAATCAAAGCTAATGCAGTTGTTTAAATGATAAAAAGAGAGATTTGATTATTAGATAGAGGTTGTGCAACGGTCACCGCTGTTATCGGTAGCTCTTTTTCTTTTTCCGTTATTGTTTTTCAACAAATACTGGCGAAAGTTGAGATTTATAAGTCGTGTCGGTTAACTGTTTTTGTTCCTTAGTCTTCCAATTCATAAGCACAATATGATACTGTGTTTCTTTAATGTCTGATTTGTTAAAAGTTAACCATTTCCCGTCCGAACTCCAGTCATGATAACCTTCTGAAAGTTCATTGTCGATAAGTTTCCATTGTTTCTTTCCGTCTGGAGTTACTGCAAAAATACTATGTCTTCCGTCTTGCAATGATACATAAGTTATAAAATTTTCAGTCGGATGCCATTTCGTGGCACCAGCTCTGTAACCATAGTCTTTTGCAGACGGATTGTTTTCAGGATAATGCGTTAATTGTGTCATTCCAGTTCCATCATCATTCATTACAAATAGTTCTTCATGACTTGATTTGTCGGTTTTATCCTTTTGATAATAGAAAGCAATTTTTTTACCATCTAGCGAAAAGCAAGGGTCTCCGTATTTTGCGTTTGGTTCATTTGTCAATTGTTTATAAGCTCCTGTCTTGGTGTTAATGATAAAAAGTTGGTATCGTATTTCTTTTCCAATTTTTCCAGCAACTACAAGTTCTTCACCATTTTTTCTACCACTCATCCAACTGTCTTCCAACATTAAATCACTTACTTTTTTGACGTTTGTTCCATTTACATCAGTTTCGTACAAAAAGAAACAACGGTTACAAGTGTCTTTGTCGCTGATAAAAAATAAGCGATTTTTATAAGCGTAGTATGTCCACGCAACATCAGGATTATTGGTAATATTTTTTTTGTTTGAACCGTCCATATTCATTGTCATAACTTCATAATTATTTTTATGAATTGTGTCATTTTCATGAATATTATACGCAATAGAATATTCTTTTTCTGCTATGTTCTTTTTGTCTTGTGAGTTTGCACAAGAGCTTAGAAACACAGTTGCGATTATTAAGTGAATTGTATTTTTCATTTTTTATGAGTTCGGTTAAATGATTGTTCTAAAAGTTGTTTTGTTTTATTATCGAATTGCCCGATTTCAGTCAAAATAATCATATGAGAAATCCGAGGCATTGGGCCAGTAAGTTTAGATTTTTGAACTACTTCAGTAAAAGGCTCTTCACCTAAATCAAGTCCCAAGCGAATTTCTTTTGGTTTCACATTTATTGCTGCAAATTCCCGAACCGATGTAAATGACAAGTAAGTTTTTTTTGGAATAAGTTGTGTTCCTTGAAATTGAGAAATTATGCCTTCTGAAATCGTGTCAAATAAGCTACGCATATCGGGACATTTAACAAATTGGTTTTCAAGCAAAGCGTTTTCGTTTCCATAAACCGGATTACCGTTGTTTAAAAATATGCCTGCTACAAATTGTGCTTGCATATGATTTAGACCATGTCCTTTTTTCAACCATTCAAGAATATCGTTTTGCTTAAGAATTTTAGAGGACTTTACCAGGGTTAGCCATTCTTGTAATGTCTTTCCTGTCTTTTCTTTAGCGGTTTCTATAAATTCTGTTTCGAGTTCTCCCGATGTCTTTGCCATAATAAATTATTTTAAATTTTTACCCAAGTGTATGTTCTCTTTTTTATCCAATTTCCATCTTTGTCCTGCTCAAAGGAAGATGTTAATTCGGTATTAGCATTCGGTTTTAAATAGCTATGCTTTTCGTATCTTGTTTCATTCTTAGTATTGGTGAATAATTGAATTAATTCATATTCGCTGTTATTTAATTGTATCAACGAGCCACTACCGATTGTGCCATCTCCACTAATTTGAATAAATTCTATTCTTGAAGTATTAGGGTTCCAATATTGGTGGAACTCCCAAAATGTGCCTACATTAATACTGTCAATCAAACCATATAATTTTCCATAAACACTGTTCTTTAATTCTCCGTATTTCCATTCTATTACATAAGATGTCATCGGTTCGTTTTCATTTCTGTATAATGAATTATCTGCTTTCCAAGTTCCAACTTGAGATTCAAAATGTTTCAAAGCACTTGAATAATTGAATTTTACTTGAGCATTAATACTCAAGCAATAGATAGAAAATAAGATGTTAATAATAAGTACTTTCATTATTTTAATTTATCTCCAAATACCAAGAATGAAACCAATAAGTGTGAAGTAAATAGTGATGTAACCACCATTTATTAAAATGTATTTCCATGAACGTTGTTCAAAAAGAGCTACTACAGAAAATATTAAAGCTGAAAATCCAAAACCAGCTAAAAAACCTGCGGTTGTTCCCCAAGCCATATCAGTTTTATCATCTCCAAGAAAAAACGCAAGGTTGTAGCTGATAATGACTGAAAGAATTAAAGTAATGCTGTAAGTCTTTGCTGGATTTACTTTTTTAATATCTTCATCTGTAAATTTGTTTTCTTTCATCCATGCTTTATAGAAAAGCAATGGTGAATACCAAATTGCGCCTAAAACTAAATTGGCAATGGCACAAACCAGAACTGCCCAATGATTGATGTAAAATTGTTCCATAAATTTCTCTTTTTTAATAGCAAAGTTAAACTGACTGGGTCGGGTAGTATTGGAAAAAATTTACCTACTCGATTGCAATGTAGTTTGTGAATTCGCTGTTGGACTTTAGAAATTCTGTGGGTGTAAGTCCTGAAAAGTCCCTAAAGTCATTTATAAAGTGTGCTTGGTCATAATAGCCACTTTCAAATGCAACACTTGTCCAGTTAGCTGTTCGGTTTTGTTCAATTTCCTGAATTGCCTTTTGAAAGCGTATGATTTTCAAAAAAGATTTCGGGGTCATTCCTACATTTTCTTTAAATATTTTAATGAAATGCTTTTGTGAAAAGCCCACTTTTTCTGAAAGTCGTTCAATACTTATCTGATTTGGCATTTGAAGAATATGGTTGACTGCATAGTCTACAAATGGGTTTGTGACAAGTTTATGTCCGAACATTTTTAGAAGATGATTTTCTGCAAACAAAAATTTTTGTTTTACAAAAACAAGAGAAAGTAACGCTTCTCTCATGTTTAAAATTTCGCTTGTCATTACTAATTCTCCATCAACAACATAGTCTGTTAATTCATTGAGAGGCATTTCAACGAAAGGATATGCTTTTCCTTTATGGAAATTGATAATGAACATTTCGCTGTCTCGTCCTGAAGGGATTGTGATGTAATTATTTCTGATGCCTGAAAACCATACATTTTTGCATGATTGAATTTCCTTTAAAGAATTGTTGTCATAGATAAATTTTGGATAGTCAGTCAGGTCAATTACAACATTCACGTTGCCGTCAGGTAAAAACCTGTCAACAGTATGAATAGGATTGTAGTCCTTATAATAGATGAAACTCTCAATGAACTGATTGAGCGGAAAAGTCGGTATGTGAGTTTCAAAAATCATTCAAATTCTATGTCGTTTTTTGTTATTTGTTGTCTGTTTCGGAGTCGTCATAGAGTTACCGATAACGTTTCGCGGCTTGGCGAAGGTGGCGATTTAACCACAAATGTTCATACGAAGCACACACTTCAAATTTACGAAAAACTGTCATACGAAGCACTGAACCGCCACTTTTGCCAAACCGCTGTTAGTGGCTGGGCTTCTTTGTTTTCCGTCTGTCAGCAACATTTTTTGTCCTGC
>JBMQEM010000210.1:0-11683 GCA_049363815.1 Bacteroidota bacterium | reverse complement strand
AAATGAAGTGAAATGAAGTGAAATGAAGTGAGAAGAATGAAAATATGCGGGACAAATTTTGTTAAGATAGATTACCTTAAACAAAATGTAAAACAGGAAAACTACAAGCTATTTTGCATTTTACTATTTCGTTTTTCATATTTCATTTTTTACAGCATTCATCCAGCTTTGCAACTGCCTCCGGATCGGCCTTTACATCATCGGCATCATAGCCATACGCAGCGATCTTTTTCCGGATCTCTTCCGGATTGGTTTTCGACGAATTGTATCTTACAGTAATGGTCATTGCTTTTTCATCAAGAACAACTTCCTGAATTCCTTTATCAAAAGAGAGATCCCGCTGGATCTTTCCGCCACAACTTTCGCATTCTTTACAATGATCACAGTAGATCATTGTTTTAATTATCACTGTTTTTTCTTTTGACTTACCAATTGCATGACTTGAATTGCTAACTAATAAAATAGAGATCAAAATTAACATTACGAAGCTGAACCAATTTTTTTTTGTCATACTTTTTCCGATATTTTTCTTTTCCGAAATTCCTTTGCAGAAGCTCTTCCCAAATTTAAAGAAATCATTTTATTTAATTTAAGAAATCTTCATTGTACTGCTGAATTATTTATACAATTCCCTCAATTTTGAAAAGTATTTTTAAAAACTGAGCATCTATTCCACATAAGTTTTATATTGCATTCGTAAATGTAGTTGACCCACAGTCTTCACAAACACATCAATCGAATACTGAATACCTTCATTGGGGATTTGGTACTTGCGATAACCCACACAAAGGCATCGCAAATTAAAAGGGCTGCACTTGCGGCCCTTTTTTTATTCTTCAGAGTTCCGGATTATTTGATACGTCCGGAGGTTCTGTTTTCAACTTATAATGAATCACAAAGCCAGATCATTTCATGAGAAGAACCCCAAGATTTGATTTGAGTCGTATGCCGAAATAGGTTACCTTTGCGCCTCAAATCAGTAAAAGCATACCGTTCAGCTAAGTGTTTAGTTTAGAGTGTTTTAACCAATAGCTGAATAAAGAAGTACGAAAATGTCAACAATAGTAGGAATTGTAGGAAGGCCAAATGTCGGGAAATCGACGTTATTTAATCGTTTGACCGAAACCAGGTCTGCCATTGTCGATGAACAAAGTGGGGTTACGCGTGACCGTCATTATGGTCACGCTGAGTGGATCGGAAAACGTTTTTCTGTGATCGATACCGGTGGATATGTACGAGGATCTGATGATGAATTCGAAGACATGATCCGCGAACAAGTCATGTTCGCTGTTGAAGAGGCTGATATTCTTTTATTCGTTGTTGATGTTGAAGCCGGAATAACTGATCTTGATGATGCTGTTGCAAAAATGATCCGTAAGAGTGGCAAGAAATGTTTTGTCGTTGCCAATAAGGTTGATAACCCGCAGCGAATTTCCCAATCTGCTGTATTCTATAAATTCGGATTAGGTGATCCTTATTGCATCTCTTCCATCAATGGAAGTGGCACAGGAGAATTACTGGATGCATTGGTAGAAGTTCTTCCGAAAGAATTTGTTGATGAAACAGAAGGTCTGCCACGTTTTGCAATCATCGGTCAGCCGAATGTGGGAAAGTCGTCTTTGCTGAACATGCTTATTGGCGAGAACAGAAGTATCGTTACACCAATGGCAGGAACAACACGTGACCCAGTTCATCAGCGATATTCCAAATACGGACATGATTTTGTACTTGTAGATACTGCAGGAGTCAGAAGAAAAGCGAGAGTGAAAGAAGATCTGGAATTCTATTCCGTACTTCGTTCTATCCGTGCAATTGAAGAAGCAGATGTTTGTCTGCTCATGATCGATGCAACTCAAGGACTGAATGCACAGGATCTTGCAATTTTCCGGCTGATTGAAAAAAATAATAAAGGAGTAGTTTTCATTATAAATAAATGGGATCTCGTTGAAGAGAAAACCAGTTTGTCAACGAAAGATTATACTGATAAGATCCTTGCCAAGACGGCTCCGTGGACTGACATTCCAATCCTATTCACTTCTGTTCATGAGAAGCAGCGTGTTCACAGGGCACTTGAAGTAGCTGTTCAGGTCTATGAAAACCGCGCAAAGAAGATCAAGACTTCTGAATTAAACGATTTCTTCTTACCGCTCATTGAGCGCTATCCTCCGGGAACAGTAAAAGGTAAGTATGTAAAAATAAAATACGTTACTCAATTGCCAACCCATACTCCGCAGTTTGCATTTTTCTGCAACCTGCCGCAATATGTCAACGAATCGTATGCACGTTTTCTTGAAAATAAATTGCGCGAAAGATTTGATTTCATCGGCGCGCCGGTAAATATTTATTTCCGGGCAAAATAAAATAATTCACAAAAACTTTATAATAGTAACTGGTCTCATAGTATAACGGATAATATATAGGTTTCCGAAACCTCAGATCCAGGTTCGATTCCTGGTGAGACCACGAAAAGTAGTGCGAGATGGATGTGTGAAGGAGCAGTGTGAGAGAGCAGGGAGTGTAAGTGAACAGAGAGTGAGGTGAGCGAGTGAGCAGTGAGTGTGAGTGAGCAGAGAGTGAGCAGAGCGAATGAGCAGTGAGTGCGAGTGATTAGTGTGAGAGAAAGCCAACCTGAAAGAAAAAATTAAAAACCGCGCAACAACAAACTTTTATTTCGCTGCAACCAATTATCCTTTGGATAAAACTTTTCCGGATCAATGGTGTGAATAGAATAAGCAGGTCGCGATTTACCGCTGGTATTTGGGAGACTATAATGAGGAAGCAGACCATGAAGAACGATGCAGGTTCCTTTTTTAACTTCGAGCGGAATCATTCCTTCCATTGAAAAAGGTGTGTCATCAAGAATTTCCATTTCAGTTCCGCCTTCAGGTTTTCTCCGGAATCTGGAACGTAGCGGTGTATCATGACCGCCTGGTTTTGCCCACAAGCAACCATTATCGATAGTAGCATCTTCTAGCGCAAACCAATATCCAATGCAAGAATCCGGTTCAGTATACAGAAATGTTGAATCCTGATGAACATCCACTACTCCACCGATCTTTGCATGTTTGAAAATATACATCGACTGGATAATCTGATAATTACCATAACCTAATTCAAATGAAAGCTCTTTCAATTCGCGTGATCTTGAGAAATCATTGAAGGTTTCATCGAAATCATGTAATGCATGTCCTATTTTGTTGAATGACTTTTCTATGCTATGGACCAATTCTCCTTTTTCATTGAATGCGTCTTTTTCAAAAAAGAATGAAATATTATTTCCGCTTTCAAGAAAATAATCGTCAGTTGTTTTCGATTGTTCTGTCGTCTGAAAAACCGAAACACCTTGCCTGATCTCATATTGCCGCGCTAATTCATTTGCACGGATTATTAAATCATCACACTTACTGCCGGAGTAAAAATCATTCAAAACAAGAAACCCATCTTTTTTGAATTTTTCTTTCTGATTGTGCATTTTCTTTTTGGATAGTATTTTTCGAAGAATGAAGAGTAAATTATGGATTGCAACTCAAATTGCCGTTTTATCCTGAATTTTAATGCAAAAAACGCGGTTACTTAGCATCCAATCTGCATTTTTAAAACCAGGTGAAAACTAATGAGAAATTTGATTGTTAAACATGAATATTTCGACCGAAATTAGAGTTTAAATTGATTAATTTCGCAAAATGGAATCCAACACTTTAATTAACATACTTGCATTTGTTTTGACCTTTTTTGCCATGGAGGGTGTTGCATGGACCACACATAAATATGTCATGCACGGGTTTCTATGGGTATTGCATGAATCCCATCATAAACCACACAAAGGCCCTTTTGAACGGAATGACTTTTTCTTCCTGTTCTATGCCAGCATTGCCATGATCCTGATGTATTTTGGATATGAAAACCTTGATTACCGTTTCTGGATGGGCGTTGGAGTCACCACCTACGGATTCACTTATTTCCTCTTGCATGATGTTTTCATCCACCGACGTGGAAAGTTCCTGGATAAAATTGACAGTGCTTATTTTCAGGCAATGCGAAAAGCACATAAAGTCCATCATAAAAAAATGGGAAAAGAAGATGGAGAAGAGTTCGGATTACTTTTGTTCAATAAAAAACATTTCAGAAAACAGATCGATTAGTTGGTCCTTTTTATCCTCTCGTTTTGAAGGGATTATTTTCCAATTTTAAATGAACATTTCATTGTCCAACTTTGTTATCATCTCTTATTAACTTGCCATGGGAAAAAAAGTATTGTTGATCGGTTCGGGACTGGGAAGTCTGGCAACTGCACTCAGACTATCGCACCAGGGCTACGATATCGACATCGTTGAGAAATATCACCAGGCTGGTGGCCGATTGAATACTTTTGAGAAAGATGGATTTACCTTCGACATGGGACCATCATTTTTCAGCATGAGTTACGAATTCAAAGAACTTTTTGATTCTATAGGTATAAAAATGCCATTTGAAATTGAAGAGTTGAATCCTGTATACTCGGTAAATTTTGCTCACCGGCAGAAGCCTTTTTACATTTATAAAGACATTGAAGAATTAGCCAAAGAATTCGACGGACTTGAAACTGATTTTGCCAATAAACTTTCGGCTTACATCGGTTCGGCTAAAAAAATGTTTCATGACACTGAAAACATTGTTATCCGTCGTAATTTTAAATCAAAGCTTGACTATCTGATGCAATTAACACGTGTTCCTTTAAAGCATAGTCCGAAAATGTTCCGGTCAATGTGGGATGAACTTGACAAAACCTTCACCTCGCAGGAGGCGAAAGTGATCTTTTCTCTCGTTGCATTTTTTCTTGGTGACACGCCTTTCAAAACTCCTGCTGTTTACAGCTTGCTAAACTATACCGAGCTCGAGCACGATGGCTACTGGAATGTGAAAGGCGGAATGTATAAGATCACAGAAACCATTGTAGAGATCCTGAAGAAAAGAAACGTGCGATTTCATTACAACACTGAAATTACAGATATAGAATTTTCGGGAAATAGAATTCAATCATTCAAGGACAATAACAATAAATCATGGTCTGCAGATCTATATATCTGCAACAGCGATGCCGCTTCATTTAGGGGCAAGATCCTGAAGCGTGAAAAATATACAGCGAAAAAACTTGATGAAATGAAATGGACTTTAGCTCCATTTACAATTTATCTGGGCGTTAAAGGTAAAACTGAAAGTCTTATTCATCACAACTATTTTCTTGGCAGTAATTTTAAAGATTATGCAGATAATATTTTCACAGCATCAACAAGTCCCGAAAAACCGTACTATTACGTCAATGTAAGCAGCAAAAGTAATCCTGATTCAGCGCCGGAAGGTTGTGAGAATTTATTCATACTCTGCCCTGTTCCTGATCTGAGACACAAATCAGACTGGTCGGACAGTGAGGCTTTAGCTGATACAATAATTTCCGATCTTTCCTCACGAATTAATATTGATCTGAAAGCAAAGACTCTTACAAGAATTATTCTGAACCCTATTGACTGGGAAGAAAAATTTAACTTATATCGCGGAAGTGGTTTAGGTCTGGCACACGGACTTTCACAAGTAGGCGGATTCAGGCCTTCAAATAAAGATGAAATATTCAAAAACCTGTACTATGTAGGTGCATCAACAACACCGGGAACAGGATTGCCAATGGTAGTTATTTCTTCGAAACTCGTAACAGAAAGAATATTGGAGGAACATGGAACTGTATGATCAGATAAGTTATGAATTCAGCAAGTCGCTCACGAGAAGATACAGTACATCATTCTCGCTTGGAATTCGAATGCTCGATAAAAAGTTCCATGACTCAATTTATGCGATCTATGGATTTGTCAGAATAGCTGATGAGATCGTTGACACTTTTCACAAACATGATAAAGAAAGCCTTTTCAATAGATTTTGTGACGACACTTATCTTGCGCTGGATCAAAAAATAAGTACCAATCCAATCTTAAATTCATTTCAGGACACTGTGAATAAATTTGATATTGACAGAAAATTGATTGACGCTTTTCTGAAAAGCATGAAGATGGACCTGTCACTTTCAGATTGCGACGAAAATAGTTATCAGGAATACATTTACGGATCTGCGGAAGTTGTAGGACTGATGTGTCTAAAAGTTTTTTGCCGGGATGAGGTTCAATCTTACGACAAACTTATTATTCCTGCCAGACAACTAGGTTCCGCATTTCAGAAAATCAATTTTCTGCGCGACTTTAAAAGTGATTTTTCTGAAAGAGGACGTGTTTACTTTCCCGGAATTGACTTTAATAATTTCACAAACGAACAAAAGAAGGAAATTGAAAAAGACATTGAGAATGAATTCAGGGAATCCTGGAATGGAGTTCTTCAGCTTCCAAAAGGGAGCAGGCTTGGTGTAACGGTCGCCTATATTTACTATGTGACTCTTTTCAAAAAAATAAAACTGATACCGGCAAACAGAATAAAAGAAGAAAGGATCAGAGTAAATAATTTACATAAAATCATATTATTATTGCAAACATGGCTCCGTTTCAAATTTAAACTTGTCTGAATGAGAAGGACACTAATCGTTCTGCTCCTCCTTTTGCAGACATCCGGTATTTTTTCACAAGCTGTTTTGCGTACGGAAATGCGATCAGCTTTTCATGCATGTTCAACCGGAAGCAAGACAGATGCTCTTTATAAATTATTGTCCGGCGCAGAGAATTCCGGGTCTATTGTAAAAGGTTATCTTGGTGCTGTAACTGCATTAAAAGCGAATTACAGTTATAATCCTGTAAAAAAATATAATTATTGTAAAGACGGTTTAAACCTGCTTTCACAGGCAATTGCAAACTCCCCAAATGATCTTGAATTAAGATACCTTAGAATTTTATTACAATCCAAGATTCCTTCATTTTTAGGAATGAACCAGAATATAAAAGAAGATAAAGTTATTTTACTGAATAAAATCGGTCTTGAAGAAGATCATGAACTAAAACAAATCATCTCTTCATTTTTATTAAAAAGCGATATTTGCACAGACAATGAAAAAAAACTCTTAGCTTCAAGGTGATCATGAAACCATATACCTATCTACTAATAAATTTTTTTTCAATTCTGATACCATTTTTGTTTTCATTTGAAAAAAGGATCTTTTTCTTCAAAAAACTTAAGGCCTTATTACCTGCCATTCTCATAACCGGAATCTTTTTTATTATCTGGGATCATTTTATGACTATTTGGAAGGTCTGGGAATTTAATAATGAATATCTGATCGGATATTACTTGTGGGATCTACCGGTTGAGGAATGGTTATTTTTTTTCACAATCCCCTATTCTTGTGTTTTTATCTATGAATCATTGAATTTTCTTATTAAAAAAGACACTTTATCAGGCTATTCCAAAAACATTTCCGGCACTTTAGCTGTTATCCTGATTGTTGTTGTTCTTTTCAATACAGGAAAATTATATACTGCAATCAAATTAACATTGACGGTGTTTATGCTGGTATATGTACTCATAGAAAATTTCGATTTTATGGGCAAATTCTACAGGGCATATTTAGTGAGTCTGATACCTTTCTTTGCTGTGAATGGTCTACTTACTGCATTACCGGTTGTAACTTATGATGATTCAGAAAATCTTGGTATCCGTTTAGGGACGATCCCTGTTGAAGATACCATCTATGCATTACTCTTGTTATTGATGAACATCTGCCTTTATGAGTATTTCAAAAAACGGCTGATAAAAGATGTTAAACCTCAAAGTAAATATTGACCATAATTCCGGATTTTGTTTCGGTGTTGTCTATGCGATACAACTTGCAGAGGAAATTCTTGATGAAAAAGGTGTGCTGTATTGTCTTGGCGACATTGTTCATAACGATGAAGAGATCCAGCGACTTCGGAAAAAAGGTCTTATAACAATTTCCCATGAACAGTTAAAGGAAGTAAAAAACGAGACAATCCTGTTGAGGGCGCATGGCGAACCTCCATCCACTTACCAGACTGCGATTGAAAATAACTTAACACTTATCGATGCAAGTTGTCCTGTTGTTTTAAAATTACAGAACAGGGTCAAACAATCTGCTGACGACGACAAACAAATTTTTATTTACGGAAAACGCGGGCATGCTGAAGTCGAAGGACTGATCGGTCAATCAACCAATGAAGTTGTTGTTTTTCAGGACATCAATGAACTTGACTTTGAAAAAATGCCAAGAAAGATCTCATTGTACAGTCAGACAACAAAGAGCACTGAAAAATTTTACCGCATCTATAATGAGATCCTCGAGCGAGGAATTGAGATCGACCTGAATGACACTACCTGTCGTCAGGTTTCCAACCGTGATATACAGATCCGTACTTTTGCTAATGAGGCAGACGTGATCGTATTTGTTTCAGGACTGAAATCATCGAATGGAAAAGTTTTGTTCGATGTTTGTAAGCAGCATAATCCCAGAACATATTTTGTGAGTTCCACTACAGAGATCGATCCGCTTTGGTTCAAACAGGGTGAAACGGTTGGGATCTGCGGAGCGACTTCTACGCCGATGTGGCTGATGGAAGAGGCGAAGAGCAGGTTGCTGGCGTTGTGAACATCTTCACCTACAAGGACAGAGGCCTGGTAGGCTCATCTCACCAGATTCACATGTCCGATAAACTCCTTCTTCTTCCCATTTTCACCTGTAGCAATTGCCATATAAACATACGTATCCATCTGGCATTCTTTTCCAGTACCATTCATTGTTCCATTCCAGCCTTTCGCTAATTCAGATGTTGTGTAAATGACCAAACCCCAACGGTCGAAGATCAGCATTTTAAATTCCGCTACTCCTACCGCAAGCGGTTTGAATTGTTCGTTGACACCATCATCATTTGGAGTAAAGGTGTTTGGAAAATAAATTGCGAATTCATCTTTGATCTTGATTGGCTTATAGATGGTATCATAACACATTTTTGAATTATGCACGATCAGTTGAACAATGTATGTACCCGTATCTCTGTACATGTGATTTGGATTCTGATCCATACTTGTTTCGCCATCACCAAAATTCCAGATCCAGAAGACGGGATCTATACTCAGATCCGTGAATGAAACATTTGGGTTGATCATTGTTGGGTTTTCCGTAGACACAAGGAAATCAGCAATAGGTTCATCAAATACGTGAACTGACGCAGGTGCGATCTGCATAGCAGTACATCCCTGATCAGAAACGACTGTATGAGTTACGGAATATGTCCCAGGATCAGTATAAATATGTGTCTGAGCACCGAGTATACTTGTTCCGCCATCGCCAAAATTCCATGACTGTGTCGCTATAGGAACAAAGGCAGGTGGAAGTGTAAAGTTAACGGAAAGATCAGGGCAGCCTTCAACAGGGAATGGCGCAAAAGCAGCATCAGGTTTTGGATTTACAAAGACCAATACCTGATTGGAAACAGCAGGTGTACCGCAATTATCCGTGATTTGCACAGTATAGGTTTGTGTTGTAGCAGGCGAAGCATATAAATAATTATCATTAGAACCATTATTCCACTGATAGTGATAAGGTCCGCCATTTCCGCCTGAAGCACTTACAAATACTGATGCAAATTCTCCTGCACAAATTGTATCAGATGGTGCTGATGAAACCATCAGCGGTGGATTAACAGGCACCTGAACATTTACGTCCTGTGACCTGCAGCCATTGGAATCAATTGCATATACAGAATAAAATTCTGTAACTGTTGGAGACAGATCAATTTCTGATCCTGTAGCACTGGTACTCCAGAAATAATTGTAAGAAGGAGTTCCTCCTGTTGCCGATGCAATTACTGAAACACTTTGTCCAATACATATTAAAGCCGGCGTTGTTGCAGTAGCAACTAAAAGTTCCGGCTGTGAAATCACAACCTGTTTGGTTTGTGAACAACCATTGGCGTCTGTGATCTGTACATAGTAATTTCCTGCTTGCAGTGACGTGACCGATGAGTTATTTGATCCATTAGACCATAAATACGACACAGGATTTGTTCCACCGGTAACATTGATCAGCGCCCTACCACTTGCATCATTGTAGCAAAGAAGATTCTGTGAGCTTGTTTGAGCAATTAACTCAGGAGGACTATCAATTGTAATCGAAGAACTGATAACACAACCGTTAACATCAGTTATGGTGATCTCATATATTCCTGCAGAAAGGTTGGCGATTCCAGGAGTGTTGAGATTCGCCGGATTCCAGTGGAAATTATATGGAGGAACACCACCGTTTACTTCAAGGTTAATACGGCCATCATTCCCTCCAAAACAAGATACAGCTGTGATAGAAGCTGCTGATTCAAGCACCCCCGGTTGATTGATCGTATAGGTACCGGAATTAACACAACCGTTTCCGTCTGTGATCGTGAGTGTATAGTCTCCTGCAATCAGGTCAGTGATCTGTTGGTCATTTTGCCCATTTGTCCAGGAGTATGAATAAGGCGCAGTGCCACCGGTTGCATCAACAAATAAAGTTCCATCATCACCGCCATTACAACTTACGTCAGTAGATGATGCCATAGTTGAAATCGGGGAAGGCTGATCAATTATAACAAATGAAGTTGAACTGCATCCATTGTTATCAGTAACTACAACTGAATAATTTCCGCTATTTAATGAAGAAGCAGATGTACCTGTTTGTCCATTTGACCATGAGTACGAATAATTTCCTGCACCACCACTTGCAACTACAATGGCAGAACCATTGTTCTCACCAAAGCAGTTAACATTGCTTGATGTAGCGGAAGAAACCAGTCTTGGAGGTTGTGAAATTGTAAACGGAATTGCCGTGAAGCAATTATTGCCATCAGATATGACAACAGTATGCGAACCGGCAGGAATATTTGTAGCTGATGGAGAATTGACTGTAGAGCAAGTCCATGAGTAATTGAAGGGAGGTGTTCCTCCAGCCAATGAAACGGATGCGCTTCCATCTGAATTTCCAAAGCAAAGAACATTCTGTAAAGAATTCATTGATACAACAGGTCCTCCAATGTTGGATACACCAACAGAAGATGCCTGAGTACAACCGTTAGCATCGGTCACAACAACCTGATACGCTCCGGCTCCGATATTACCGACATGAGAAACACTTCCCCTGTTTGGTATAGACCAGGAATAAATATAAGGTCCTGTTCCGCCATTCACAGTTAAGTCAATTGCGCCATTAGCATTGCCGCATGTAGCGGATGTCACAACAGGCGAAACAATGACCTGCGCAGGTTCTGAAACAGTAGTTGTAGCAACAGATGTGCAACCATTTGCATCGGTTACCACAACTGAGTAATTTCCAGCATAACTGTTTTCAAGAATATTGTCAGTATCAGTACTACCTATCCATTGGAATGAATAAGGTGCAATCCCACCAACAGTCGATACTTGTGCCTGACCTGTATTGTCACCATAACAATTCACATTGATCGCTGTGGCGCTTAACAAGAGAGGAGCCGGTTCATTGATTACAATGGAGGTTGTAGATGAGCACTGATTTGCATCGGTAATCGTCACAGAGTATTGTCCAACGGAGAGCCCTGATGCAATTGCTGTAGCAGAAACATTGGGCGTCCAGGAATAATTGAAAGGTGCAGTTCCACCTGTAAGTGAAACTGTAGCCGATGCATTTGAATCACCTGAACAATTCGGAGGAATTATGGAAGATACAGATGAGTTCAACGCTCCTGAATTCAGAATG
>JBMQEM010000209.1:0-11736 GCA_049363815.1 Bacteroidota bacterium | reverse complement strand
CATCACCTTTGACCTTTGACCTGATTTAATTATTTCCCAACAACCAGCTTTCCGGTAAACTCTTGCTTGCCTTCTTTTCTGAGTGAATAAAAATAAACACCGGCTTCGACTGACAATGGAAGATTGTTTTCGGTTGTGGTTACCTCTTGACTAAGGACTTCTTTACCGCTGACATCCATCAGAACAAACTGATAGTTTGAATTCAGGTTGGAAATTTTTATCGCATCTGAATTCATGAATACTATTGGGCGGGAATTTTTTAGTTGATCAATTCCTGTACCCAATGATACAACGAATGAAAATGTATTACCATCTACCTGCTGGAACACATTACAATTTCCTGTTGAGTCGTAATCACCTTGAAACATATTCACGTACGTCATATAATTTCCAGGAGCAAGTTGTCCGATCGGAAGGATATCCGTTCCATAACAAATAACAGTAAGCATTCCGGGACAGTGGTAATGAAAGGTGAAGATATCATTTCCTGACATGGTGTAATACTGATTGACCGGGTCGCAAGGACCGCTGGTAAACATATAATCGACGGCAATTGAAATATTGTCAGTTGAAGTCGGCGAGGCCGGAATTACTTCAATGTTCTGAATGTTTTGTGCAAATGAGCACAAACTGAAGAGTAAAATAGCTGGCAAGAGTAAGAATTTTTTCATGACATTTTGGGGTTAGATAAACGAAGTTAAAAAATTGGCGGGAATAAAAAAAGGCTGATCTTCAAATTAATGAAATCCACATTTTACATTATTTAAGAATGAAGAAATCTATACAAAATCAACGGTTAGAAAGCCGGCAGTACTATTCGGTAAATCCATTTATTGAACTGCTTTTCCGGTTTTGATAATCTTCCAGATAAGAATTGCAGAAGTGAGAGTTATTATAGAAAACAGTTTTTCAAAATTGGTCTTTGCAAGTAAATTTCCAAGCGTGTTGAGAACAAAAATTACAAAGTAGATCCACAGTATGAAATTCAAACTTCGTTCGTTTAATTCAAGTCTAAGATATTTACCTTTTAGTAATAGAATAAAAATCAGGATCAGAATTATACCTATAGAAACTGATTCGAAGACATACATATCCCGATCATTTTTAAGTCTGCCTCCCCACGCAATTTCATAAGGAATTAATTTTGTGATAATCCCTAAGTGAAAAATTATAACTAGAAAATTCAATAAAAGCATCCAATTCAAAGAGGTTTTATTTTTCATAGATGCTAAAGTAATTTATTCCTTCACAACTTTCCATTTTCCTTTCAACACTTTCTCTTTTCTGACTTCAAATAAAATAATTTCTTTCAGAAGAAATCCTGTGTTTATCAGAGCTCAGAAAAAAGTATGGCCGGTTCGAAACCCGGAATCTGAAAGCCTGTCATTTATTGCTTATTATTATAATGAAGGTGCTTCATTAAACTACCAATTCCTCAAAAAGCCTTTGTAAAGTGGCATCCAAATCAGTAGAAAATCCCGGATGGGGGCGTGAGGTTTGTAAAACGGAGCTTCGTACAGCAGTAAGCCAACGGAATCTGGATGGCACATCCATCCGGGCAATAGCACCTCCGGCTTCATCGCCATTATTGATTTTTTCAAAAGCGTGCAGATAACTTTTAATCTGCTCGATGTCAAGATCGTTTACAAAACATTGTAATCTCGAAATATCCAGGTGGCAAATTGTTTTGAGATAGTTTTGTTTTTTAGAAAACAGAACGATTCCGACATTTACAAATTCTTCGCGTTCAACTTTAGGGACAACACGAATCACCGCATATTCATATAAGTATTTCTCTTGCATCTTTTGCGGCTTTAATGAATAGTTGGGAATTATCTCTGCGAATGGTCAGAAATTTAAAATAGGTATTGCGGATTTCTGCAGGAGATTCATTTGTGTCCTGCCATTGTAACCATTCATCAGGAATTAGTTCAGTAATTTTTCTCAGGATCTCATCAGAAAGAATTGACTTGAATTCTTTGTCAACTAAATCCAGTTCTTCAGCCTGAGAAAGTAAGACATGGTCTTTGATCAATTCGAAATTACTTCTTGCGTGTTTCTCCCAATTAGTCCAGGTGTGATGAAAATAAAATGCAGCACCATGATCAATCAGCCAGAGATCCTTATGCCACATGAGCATGTTTGTATTTCTGAAAGTCCGGTCGACATTTGTAATGTATGCATCGAGCCATACAATTTGCGAAGCAAGTTTTGTATCAACTGTAGTCACAACCGGATCGTAAGTCAGTGCACCTGACAAAAAATGTAATGCCAGATTGAGACCTTTACTTGCTTTGAGAAGATCCTGAATTTCCTCATCCCCTTCTGTTTGTCCGAACGCCTCATCAATATTAGCAAACACTAATTCCGGAACCCGCAGCTTTAATACACGTGCAATTTCACCACCGAGCAATTCGGCGATCAATGCTTTTACTCCATGACCGGCCCCTTTGAATTTGAGTACATATTTGAAATCGTCGTCGGCCTCCGCCAATGCCGGCAATGAACCACCTTCACGAAGAGGCATCATGTAACGGGTGACGTTTACGTTTCGGAGGTTTGGGATAGAAATCATGGTGCAATATTAAAATATTTTTTCACAATGAGATTGACAGGTGAAGTTGCACTACTAAAACAAGTTCAACTATTTTTTGCAATGTGGATAAACGGACTTCCTTTATGTTGCTCTCAATTTTTGAAATATAAGATTTTGTTGTTCCTACTTTTTCGGCAAGTTCAGCTTGAGTCATCCCATTACCTCAATTAGAAGCCGAAATGGTCCTTCCAGGATGACTATTTTTTTCCACCTTGAGCATATACAACAAACCGCTTTGTCATCCTGGAAGGATCTTTTCGTTTTCTAAGCTTGACTGTATAATCTTAGGGATTTATACTGTAATTTATTTTCTTATTCCTTTACTGCCACCACACACGAACTCCTGAAAACTTCTGTCCCCTTTTCCAGACTAAATGCTTTTGCCCATACTAAATACCTGCCGGGATAAACAAGTTTTCCGGCATCGGAAAAACCATCCCAGAAGATTTGGCCCGTTCCGGAGACAGTTTGATTGACCAGCAGTTCGCGGATGGGCGATCCATCTTTCGAAAAGATCGACAGACTCAGAATTGTACCCGGATCGTCAAATTGAAAATTGATGGTGAGCAGATCATCGTAACCATTGTTATCGGGGGAAAAGACTTCATTGATAATATCAATTTTTCCAGACCCCGGATTTTCACTGACCCAATGCGAATTCTTATAAGCAGGTGTAGCAAACCCGGCCGTTGAAGCTGCAGAATGCCATTGTGCATTTTCCGGATCGCCTGAGTAACCATTTAATCTTTCCAGCGAAACACCATTCGGAGAATTCAGAAGATAGAAATGCATGTCATCGGAATATTGAAATCCATCGAGCCGGTTACCGTTGCCATCCCGAAGTACAATCCGGCCTTCATCAGAATTAAAATCCGGAAGATCTTCAAGTTGAACAATGGAAGCCGGATCCGGACAATCATAAAATCCGGTGATACCAACTATCGATTTTGTAAACGCTAAAAATTCTCCCGGAAATAAGATCCGGTGATCAGTACTCAATTGCGACTCATCCTTGACGGAGTTTTCATCATCCGCTTCTGCTTCCTGAATGATCCATTTGTTGAGGTCAATGATCTTCGAAGAGCAGTTGAACAGTTCAACAAAATCCTCCCCTCCTTCTCGAGGATCAAATAAAATCTCGTTGATCACGACATCTCCGATTGCTGCAGGCAGTGTTTTCCCAAAGCGATAATGAATGTTAGGATCAACAACATTGCCCGTGCAATCACTCAGCGTGTCGATAATCTTTAACTGATGAATTCCTGCTGAAAACTGATCTGCAAACTCAAGCAGAAAAGAATTTTCCGAGATCCGGTTCACAGAAATACAATCATTCACGACATTAAAATTATCAATTGCCACAAATCCGGAGGGAATGATAGTCGAAAAGACAGATTCACTGAAATCAATTTGTAAGTGAAGCGAATCCACCAGGTACAGATTATCTATCCAGGGAACTGAATTGTCTGTATGTAATCCGGTCACACTATTCTCCATACCGGGAGTCCCATGAGCAGCATTTTCAGATGCCTTCCAGTTCGTCTGATCCTGGCAAGTGAAGTTGATATCGATGCGTTCTATCGTCCATCCGCCATCATTTTTATTGTTGTTAAAATAACTGTCGTCGTTAAATGGGACCTTTTCAATTTCCAGTTGCAACGAATTCCGCAACGTCAAAGTGTCGCCGGAATCATTATTCAATCCCGGAAAACCTGCAACACCAATTCGATTCTGAATTGATGAAAAGAGTGATTCAAATTGGGCATCATAAACGACAACATAATTTTCAGGCTTTAACAGATAATCCGTAAACACAGCATCAGAAGATCCATCAGAGACCGTCCAGCCGGACAGATTGATAGCAGAGTCAGAGCGATTATACAATTCAATAAATTCTGCATTAGGCAATGGACTGAGCGATGACATTTCAAAATAGATCTCTGAAATGACAATGTCATGTTGCCTTCCGGAGCCTATTGGATAAAAGCTAAAAGAGATCGTTGTATCATTCATTACATTTCCTGCAGCATCCTCCAGATTTTGTAGCAGAAGATTCAATTCGACACCCACTCCGAAGTGCTGCGGAAAGAAAAGCGTGATTGAATAATCATTTATCGAATCAATCGTCAATTGAGATGGATTACCAATTGAAATGATGTTATAATTTGCAAATGTCAATGCCCCTGATAAATCAATCGTTTCGGAAAACAGCAGTTTGATAGTGCTGTCTGACAAAATATCGACAGATGTACAAACCGGCTTCACATCGTCAGGGATAAATTTCCCTGCATAGATATCGTCGAAATAAAAGCGTTGCAGATTCCCGGAGGTATAATTACAATCGAGGAAAAAATAATCCGGACCTGGATTTCCCGGATCAATTCCGGAAGCTACGCGGGTGTAATTGTCTGTCAGATTTTCATCGGTAAAGACCTGCCATTCTCCGGAAGGAAAGCGCAAAACCCGGATCTGAATTTCAAAGGCAGAGGCAATTTGTCCATCGATTCCACGGCAGACCGATGTGATAACAGTTCCGGATTGTCTGAATAATTCGATGGCATCGTTTGATAGCGACTCGCCCAGCTGGAGAAAATACCCGCTGACAGAAGCCTGAGAAGTACTGGTGTCGGCAGCTAAATAAATCCGGCAGTAGTTACCGGAAGAAGGGGCGAAATCCAGCCGGGTTTTGATCCGCCATTCAAGGGTGTCATTATAATCAAGGGTGATCGGAACTGCAAGAGTAGAATTCCCCGCTAGCTGGGCATTCAGCTGCAACATTCCTCCGGAATTCACTGTGAAAGCGGCACTATCTCCAGTCCAATGCGGATTTGCAGAAAAATCGCCATCAGTAAAATCGTCGGTAAGCTGGGCATTTGCCACTGTAACCAGCAAAGAAAAAATCAGTATGAGGAGGTTCTGCATTGGAGCGATTGCTTAATTTGCAGACAAAATTAGGGTGATGAAATCGGATTCGTAACCCCATAAATGCTGGATAATAA
Source organism: Bacteroidota bacterium (assembly GCA_049363815.1). Classification (GTDB taxonomy): domain Bacteria; phylum Bacteroidota; class Bacteroidia; order AKYH767-A; family 2013-40CM-41-45; genus JADKIH01. The sequence continues at coordinate 6,141 of JBMQEM010000209.1, read as the reverse complement.
AAGAACCTTATGAAAGTAGCAGTAGTCGGTGCAACCGGAATGGTTGGACAAGTAATGTTGAAAGTTTTAGAGGAACGCGATTTCCCTGTAGACGAATTGATCCCTGTCGGTTCCGACAAATCGATCGGCAAGGAAATTTTCTTTCGTGGAAAACCATACAAGTGTGTCTCCATCGCTGATGCTGTTGGGAAGAAAGCAGACATTGCCATCTTCTCAGCAGGCGGAACTCCTTCGCTTGAATGGGCACCAAAATTTGCAGCAGCCGGAACGACAGTGATCGACAATTCTTCCGCATGGAGAATGGATGCAACAAAAAAACTCGTCGTGCCTGAGATAAACGCGCATGTACTGACGAAAGAAGACAAGATCATTGCCAATCCGAATTGTTCGACGATTCAAATGGTAATGGTATTAAATCCGCTTCACAAAAAATATAACATCAAACGTGTTGTTGTTTCAACCTATCAATCCGTTTCCGGTACAGGAAAAAAAGCCGTTGATCAGATGTATAACGAACGGAATAATGTGAAAGGCGATATGGCTTACAAATATCAGATCGACATGAATGTATTGCCGCAGATCGATGTGTTTCTCGATAATGGTTATACGAAAGAAGAAATGAAAATGCTGAATGAAACCCGTAAGATCATGGGTGATGATTCCATTCGCCTGACAGCAACAACGGTTCGTGTTCCCGTTAAAGGCGGACATAGTGAAGCGGTGAATGTAGAGTTCACAAAAGATTATACTGTAGAAGACATCCGTTCGATATTGAAAAACACGAAAGGAGTGATCTTACAGGATGATGTTTCCAACCAACAATATCCGATGCCACTTTTTGCAGAGGGAAAAGACGATGTCTTCGTAGGCAGAATTCGTCGTGATGAATCGCAACCAAACACAGTGAACATGTGGATCGTTGCAGATAACTTGCGCAAGGGTGCGGCTACGAATGCTGTGCAGATTGCGGAGTATTTGGTGAAGAATAAACTTGTTTAAGAAAGGGAAGTTCTAAGATGTGAAGTAGTTAAGTTTGTATTAAGTATGAGTTTATAATTTCTCTGTAAGTGTTAGCGGAATAGTACGTGAAAGTGTATGATTTAATGTGCAAGCTTCACTTAAATTCGAGTATACATATTTAACCCCGGGGGCGCGCTTCAAAAAATGAAACGGTCCCTGCAAACGATTCACAGTAAATTAAAATGGAAATAAAATGTGATGAAAAAAGAAATTGCATAGCAAAGAAAAGGCTGACGCCATGCAGAAAGTCCCCAAGTTTTCCCCTGTCTGCATGACTATCCACCGAGGCGGACAGCTTTTTTAAATTGTCAAATGACTATAATTAATTTGAAATTCGTTACCGCATAAATTCTGGTTCTTTTATTAAACAAACAAAAATAAATTTAAACTGAACATTTCAAAATGACTAGAATGATTTTTACACAATTTATATTTTTGCTATCAACACAATTTATTTTTGCGCAAAATATACTTCATACTGACACATTATTTGTCACCGGCAAAGTAAAATCAGAATGGTCCTTTCCAATTTCCGCAATCAAAGAATACAAGAGTGACTTACTTGGCGATGTCAATACAAGTTGCTCTGCAAAACAGCGGGAAGATTCCAAGGGAGTAAAAGGTGTATTGGTAAAAAGTTTGCTTGATACTGTTGAGTTCGATTACGAGAATAGAAAAATGTTGAATGAATTTTATTTTAAGTTCGAGGCTGTTGATGGCTACACCGTTGTTTATTCATTCAATGAAATTTACAATACTGAAACAGGAAATCATCTTTACATCGTTACGGAGATGAATGGCAAAGAAATGGGGGAAATTGAGAATAGAATACTTTTGCTTACAATGAATGACCTGAAGACAGGGAACAGAAATATAAAAGGATTGAAGAAGATAGTTGTTTGCAAAGCAGAATAGTCTTTATCAGAATAAAAACTGATGTAGCCTTTTTCTAAGATCAATCAATTTTTACTTTAACTACATGATGAACTGCATTAAAATGTAGTATTTGATTTCTCAATGGATATTTCATTCTATGTTGTACATTTACTTAAAGTAAAAAATTTCATGAGAAATATTTCATTCATCCGGATTACGATAGCCTTTATTTTATTTTCAGAAATAACAATAGGGCAAATTACGCGACGGGTATTGTTTTTAGGAAACAGCTATACCGGTGTCAATAATCTTCCTCAACTCATCAGCAATGTGGCATTATCTGCGGGTGATACATTAATGTTTGATAGTAATACTCCCGGTGGATATCAATTTATCGACCATGTTGTAGATCCAGTAACGCTTAGCAAGATCATGGCAGGTGGCTGGCAGTATGTTGTGATGCAAGGGCAAAGCCAGGAACCCGTACTTGCACACAATGAGTTTTTAAGCGGAGGAAAAAATCTGGGAAATTTAATTAAACAATACAATCCATGTGCTGTTCCACTGACATACATGACTTGGGGAAGAAAAAATGGTGACTCAGTTAATTGTATGTATTATCCACTTGTTTGTACATATGATGGCATGGACACTACGATACGATACGCTTATATGTATCTGTCTCAAAATCTCAACTGTGAAGTGTCGCCGGTATCTAAAGTCTGGAGATATCTTCGTTATAATTTTCCACAGATTGAATTGTATCAGTCCGATGAAAGTCATCCTTCAGCAGCCGGCTCCTATGCAGCCGCTTGTTGTTTTTATAGTGCCATCTTTAAAAAAGATCCTTCTTTGATCACATATAATTTCAGTCTCACTCAGTCTGATGCTGCAATAATCCGTAATGCAGCAAAAATGATCGTATATGATAGCTTGTCATTTTATGATTTGAAAAAACCTCCGCTTGCTCAGATTGGCACTCAGGTTGGAGCAGGATACAATGAATTGAATTTTTATACGCTAACACAGGGGATTAATCAAAAATATTTGTGGGATCTTGGTGATGGCACTATTGACAGTCTGGATTTCAGTTATCACGGCTATTTGAGCGATGGATCTTATTACGTTACACTGACTACTAATACGTGTGACCTCCAGGGACTACACACAAGTTTTGCAGATACAATTGTTCAGTTTTGCAGTCATGATCCATCTGTTTTCACAGATGATCCGTGGCTGTGCTATCATGATACAATTTACACTTCTGTTGCAGATTCATATCAATGGTTTGCTTATGATGATTCATTACCTGAAACCGGACAGTTTATAGCAGACTACAGGCGTTATGCTGTATCGGGATTTTCTGTGGTAACAACTTTGAACGGATGTTCTGAAAGATCCCGCAGTTATTCTGAAGCACCGTTTTGGACAGGATATTATTTTGATGCAATCGGAGATCCTTGTGATGGAGATACAGTTGCGTTTTCCGTTCTACACATTAACGGAAGTCTTACAGGAGCAGAAAACATTTTATGGTATAAAAATGACACATTACTACATTCTCTGACTAATGAAGATACACTTTTGATTTACACTTCCGGCAAGTACGAATGCAGGGTAATTAATCCGCTTTCTGAATGTCCCGTTGATACTACTACACAGGTATTATTCTATGATTGTGGATTGATCTCTGTCAATGAAATAAATCATGAACCTCAATATCGCTTGTACCCAAATCCTGCAAATACATTTGTCAAAATTGACAGCGGAATCAAGTCCTTCTCTGATCATCTGGATATACTAAACTTCACAGGAGCAATAGTGAAATCGATTGAGTGTTCAAATGACATACCACTGGACATTTCGGAATTACCTGAAGGAATTTATTTTTTCCGTTTCAGAAAAAACAGTTCAACAGTTTATAAGTTAATTATTCAGTAAAAATATTTTTTGCACGGCCCTTAAGGGCCATGCAAAATTTTTATTCATCTCCGGCTATCATCTTCAAATTGATCTCTTCTCTGATCAATCTCCTACTAGGATACCATGCTGCCAGTAATCCTATCACGGCAACTGCTCCGAAAACATAGATAAAATCAATCAAGAGCATTTTCACCGGATATGCATCGATCACAAATGTTCCGGAGCCACCTAGGGCGATCAGACCGAATTCCTGCTGCAGCCAGCAGACAAAAAAGCCGATAGCAAGTCCGGATAAAGCGCCGGTCATGGTGATGAGTAGTCCGTCGATCATAAAAATTTTACGGACCATGAATACATCTGCGCCGAATGATTGCAGGACTGCAATGTCTTTCTTTTTGTCGATGACAAGCATCGTGAGGGAACTGATCACATTGAATGCAGCGACTACAAGAATGAAAGTAAGAATTAAAAACACCGCCCATTTCTCCGATTTCATGATGCGGTAGAGGAGTTCGTGTTGCTGATAGCGGTTCTTCACAACAAATTTTTCTCCCAGTTTTTTCTGAATATCTGATTGTAACTGATCTACATCTGTTCCCGGAACTGATGCTATTTCCAATGCCGTCAGGTGATCATTGTATTCAAAAATTTCATTTGCAAAACGTAGCGGAACGATGATGTACTTATTATCAAATTCCTGTTGAATGGCAAAAATTCCTGAAGGAGAAATGTATCGTTTGTTAAAAGCTTCATCCGGATTGGTAAATGATGTTGCTGTCCGCCGCGGTGCATAAATTTCCAGTTGCGTATAAGGGTCGCTCATGCTCATCTGAAGATTGTATGCAATGGCACCACCAACGACAGCAAAATCTGTATCCCCGCTTTGAAGAAGCATCGTTCCATCTGTGAGCATTGTATCTATTCCATTCGACTTGCTGTAATTGTCGCTTACACCTTTTATCGTAGCGGTTAATTGTTTGTCGCGGTATTTTACCAATACATTTTCCTCAACTACGCTGACCACATATTGCACACCGTTGATCTTTCTGAGATCATTGAGTTTCACATCTTGTCCCGAAAAAGATTTTCCCTCTGCAATTGTGATCCGCAGATCAGAGTCGAAAGAATTGTAAAGTTGTTTGATGAGCCCTTCGAAACCATTGAATACAGAAAGCACGATGATCAGCGCAGCAGTTCCTATTGTTACACCGACGATAGAAATAAGAGAAATGATGTTGATGACCCGCTGTGACTTCCGGCTGAAAAAGTATCTTGTTGCAATATGGGAAGAGATGGACATGTTTCGCAGTCGTCAGTTTTTAGGTCAGAGGTCAAAGGTCAGAGGTCACTACGGTATGGCGTTTAACTGCCTATTTATTCAATTCAGGGGTAAATTGTTTTGAACAATTTCTAAAGTTAATTCTATTCCATTCAAAGAACAAAAGTCAAATTAAGCAAGCAGTAGTGACCTCTGACCTTTGACCTCTGACCTAATTTTAATCCTTCCATGCTTTCACAACAAGTCCGGTGCCGGTAGAATGCCGCGAGTACGTATCAAGGTAATTAAGCACAAACGAAATCGGATAAGCGATGATATAATAGAACGGCAGAATGATAAAGAACAATTTCGTTTTGCCGAGCATGACGATCGGATATTTCATCGACAGTCGCCACGAAATTTTTCCGGGAGCGCCGTATTGATAACGTGCTTCGATCTTATTGAAACCTGCAGAGCGGAGTTTGTCTTGTATTTCCTGAATGTTATATCCATCGCGCACATGTTCTTCGATGAAAGAAGATTCATCATCGCCATGCACATCGCTGCCACCTTGATCGGAAGGAGTTGAGATGAGAACCATTCCACCCGACTTCATCGATGCGAAATAATTTTTGAATACCTGAACATCTTCCAAGATGTGTTCCATTACATCAACACAAACAACGAGGTCGTAAGCATTCGGCACAACATATTTTGTAAGGTCACCCACTTCAAAGCGAACATTCTTAGAACCGATCTGCTGAAAGAAGCGATTGCAGTCAGCCACTTGTTCATCTTTTACATCGATAGACGTGATTTTCCAGTTTTGATTTTTCTGATTCATCCAGTACGTATACTGTCCGAATCCCGCGCCCGCATCCAGAATATCCGCATCCTTTTTCGCCGTCCGGATCCACAGCCGAAGTTCCTTATGCACATGCCAAGCCCGAAGCAATAAAAGGTCAAGCAGATTATAAAAAAGTCGTCTTAAGAAAGGAGTTTTATTAAAAACATTGCCCAGGGAGCGCTTTATGGGGTCGTATTGCATATTCGGGTTAGAATTG
>JBMQEM010000208.1:0-100787 GCA_049363815.1 Bacteroidota bacterium | reverse complement strand
CTGTAAGACAAACTTCGTCAGTATTTGAACATCCAAATGAATTCGTAACGGTAACAGAATAGCAACCTGCTGTATTTACATTGATGGTTTGTGTTGAAGCACCATTTGACCAAATGTAGCTAGTAAATCCTGTTCCTGCATCAAAGTCAATGTTATCTCCATCCAAAATAGATGTGTCATTTCCTAAAGTAACCACCGGAATCGGATTGATAACAGCCTGTACAGATGTTCTCACTCCTTCGCAGAAGCCATAAGCTGCAACATAAAAGAGAGTTGAAGAATTCAATGAATTAGTTGTGTATGAAGCTCCGGAAGCAAGATAAGTTCCGCCGACAGGTGCATCATACCAGATCAGTGAATCAGATGAGGTTGCTGTAAGAGTTACTGCACCGGGACCACAACGTGAAATGTCGATGGCAACCGGACCTGCAGGTGGAACGCCAATTGTGTAAGACGCCGTCAAGGTATCGTTTGCATGAACGTCATCAACACCCAGAGATGTATAGCTAATTACATTCAATGTCCCACCGGCTGTAAGATCGATAGTTCCTGAATAAGTAATTGTATCTGATTCGCCCGGAAGAATCGGGGTTGTAATTGTGAAAGTTAATGTGTCATCTGTAACTCCGCTGAAGATCGTTGTCACATCGAAATTGTTTTCCTGAAGAGAACCTGTATTGGTTACTACAACAGTCACAGGTGTTAAAGTATCTCCGCAAGTACTGTCAACAGGACTTAACAGAGCCTGAACACCAACATTACGCTGAGCTGCAGAATATTCATCAGCACCGATATCAGGAGCATTTGCGCTACGGATTTCGCCATCGATGTCATCATTTACATTCGCAAGTTTTTTACCAAGATCTTCCATTGCAATAGAAGTCGCATGAAGATCAGTAGGTGTAACGAAATTCGGATTTACCTGAACCGAATTTGAATCCTTTTCAGATGCAGAGATCCAGTCATTCAATGAAGTTGTTACAACTCCATCATATACTCCGACATTAGTTCCTGTCACAAAAAGATTGTTGTAATTAGAAATAGTGATGCCTGTGACAGCAGAATCAGAAACAACATATGCATAACCACCACCTGTATTGTTCAGGATGTTGTTACGAACTGTTTTTCCTGTTCCATTTCCTCTTGCAAACAAAGCGGAATAGGTCGGGTTTGAACCACGCATCACAATGGTATTGTGAACGATGTCCTGATAATCCCCATTGTTCATCGAAAGTCCTGCTGAATCAGTACACAAAATGAAGTTGTTCGCAACAACACCATGTATTCCTGCCAATCCTGTACAATCTACCATGTAGATACCTGTACCCGGAATGCTTGTCATTTTATTTTTTGTGATTTGATGATTTCTCTGACTACGATCCAGATAAATACCGGCATAAGCGATATTGTTGGAAGATGTTGTAAATTGGTTTCTGTTAATGTTTACAACACCAATGTTACTTGCCTGAATTGCTTTTGAATATTGATTCTGGAAAACATTATCCGCAACAACGTTGTCAAGCTCCAGTTGAATCGTATTGATACCGTTCATGTAAACACCAATTGAACCATTGATGAAACGGTTATTAGTGATCACCATTGAACTATCGTTTGTCGGAGAAGTAGCTCCTGAGTAGATCAATGCCGCAAGTGAGTTGTTGGTCGCATTAGTTGATCCCATTAACCTGCAGTTTGTTACCGTGATGTGTGTAGCATTATTCATCAGTTCCAGAACCCGTCCATAAGAAAGGATTCCTGAACGTTCAAGTGATAATTGCTTGAATGTGATGTAATCAGCGCCATCTAAACTGATCAGGTAATTAGTCGGATTCAATGAGTCGACTGAAGGATATGTCAATAACACTGATGTGCTATCTCCGTTTTCAGACTGGAAGGTGATGGTATTTACCGAATCAGCTCCAACGATCTCCTGAATAAGACTTTGCATAGTGTCAGTTCCGGCTCTCATGTTGAAAATGACCGGACCACAAATACCATGAGTGCTCAAAGCTGAAACTGCATCATTGAACTTTGCAAAATCAGGCGTCGTTCCACCAATGGTGTAAGAGCCATTCATTTGAGTTACAACAGTGATGGCAGTTGAGTCATTCGACGAATCAGCATCAGCACCTCCATTTGGAGAAGCAGTTCTGACATCAAGAATGTTGCTTCCAAAGCTGAAAGCATAATTTCCAATGGTCACGGTGTCTGTTTCTCCGGTGAATAACAGTCCGTTATAATTGAAAGGCGCTTGCGCGATTCCATTCACTGACCAGTTGACGAGTGCGGATGTGATGCCGGCAGCACCATAGTTTTGAATGACTGCAGTAACAGGTTGTGTTCCCTGACAGGCCAGATTCGAAGGACTAACGATTGCAGAGACACCGGCATCGGTCTGGGCATTGGCCACAGTAGCGATTCCAATTGTCATCAACATCATGCATGTCCTGAGGATCTGCAGAAGAGTAAATTGTTTTCTCATTGTTTGATTAAGGTTTATTTTGGATTTATTTAGTTGCGATTTTAGACTGTTACTAAAATACGAACTCTATAAAAAAATGTTCCTTGAATTGAGAATAATCTTATCACAGTTCATTGTTAAAAAAGTTATACGGTTTCATAGAGAAAATAAAACACTTAGCCGCCTTTGTTTTCAGTAGGTTCGGTAGGTTTTTCAATCAATGTATAGTTGATCTTTATTTCCGGAATGACAGGTTCTTCGTTAACAAATTCAACTTCTGTTTCATAGGCAGACGTCGGATTCAACAGATCGTTTTCCTCATCTATTTCCCATTGCGGTTTTGGCTTTACCGGACCTTCATGTCGGTAATAAAATGCAGTGAAAAGTCCGGCAACGGATCCGAATAAATGACTTTCCCAGGAAACCAATTGATTGATCGGCAAAATGCCCCAAACCAGACTTCCGTATAAAAAAGTAACCAATAGTGAGATTGCTGTCAAACGTGTATCTCTTCTGAAGATCCCGCTAAAAAACAAGAAACATACAAATCCATAAATAAGTCCACTTGCACCGATATGCCATTCCGGTCGGGCAAACATCCAGACCCAAAAACCTGTCATTATCCAAATTGCGGCCATCACCCGGTAAGCGAGTTCTTTGTAAAAATAGATCATGCCGGTTCCGACGATCAATAAAGGAGCCGTATTTGATAAAAGGTGATCGAGGTCACCATGAATGAAGGGAGAAGTGATTAATCCAACAAGTCCTTCCGGTTTTCCTGGTAAAATCCCTAAATTAATCAATCTTGTTCCGCTAAGATGTGCGCCCAATTCAATGAGCCAGATCAAAGCAGTAAACAGCAATGGAAATGCCATTGCATTGATTATTTCTCTCTTACCTTTATTTTCACTATCCATTTCACCGCTTTTAATGAACAACTTTTTTAACCTAATTCATTACTTTCGCCTTGATTATGCAGCATGATTTTTTTCAGACGAAGATCGAATTTCTAAAAGGAGTCGGACCAATGAAAGCCGAAGTCCTCAGGAAAGAACTCGGTATTTTTACACAAGGTGACCTGCTGCATCATTATCCGTTTCGATATGTCGACCGCACCAAGTTCTATACCGTTAAAGAAGCAAATGCCAATTTGCCCTATATCCAGATCAAAGGTACAATAACAAGCCTCATTGTCAGAGGTGAAAAACGAAGGAAGTACCTGGCCGGCCGCTTTGAAGATAAAACCGGTTTCCTGGAACTTCGCTGGTTTCAAGGGATAAAATGGATCACGGCCAATCTTAAACTAAATACTGAATATGTACTCTTTGGGAAGCCAACAGAGTTCAACGGGATGATCAATATTGTTCACCCTGAACTTGAACTGATCAGTGAAGCCCAGCAAACGATTTCTTCAGTAATGCAACCGGTTTACAGTACAACGGAAAAACTGAAACTGAAAGGACTGGATAGTAAAGGTTTATTGCGACTTCAGAAAAATCTGCATAGTATTCTTCCAAAAGAACTTTCAGAAACCTTGCCGCAGCATGTACTTAATGAATTCAGGTTTTTCAACCGGCTTCAGACTTACTCTGCCATTCATTTTCCTGAATCAGTTGCACAACAGGAGAAAGCCGAAACAAGGATCAAATTCGAAGAGTTGTTTTTTCTTCAGTTGAGACTCTTGCATATGAAGTTACTCAGGACTGAAAAAATCAGAGGAATCCGTTTTGATAAGGTCGGAGACCAGTTCAATGAGTTTTTTCACAACCATCTGCCATTTGAATTAACAGGTGCTCAGAAAAAAGTGATCAAAGAGATCCGGACCGATTGTGGATCAGGAAAACAGATGAATCGTTTGCTTCAGGGTGATGTTGGATCAGGTAAAACAATGGTGGCGCTGATGTGTATGCTCATTGCGATCGGAAATGGATATCAGGCCTGCATCATGGCACCGACAGAGATCCTGGCGAACCAACATGCGGAATCAATTGCAGCTTTTTTGAAAAATATGAATCTGAATATTGCCCTCCTCACCGGTTCAACCAGAACTGCAGCAAGACGAAAAATTCATGAGCAACTTGAAAATGGGGAAATAAATATCCTGATCGGTACACATGCATTGATTGAAGATAAAGTTAAATTCATGAATCTAGGTTTTGTCGTTATCGATGAACAACATCGCTTTGGTGTTGAACAACGCTCCCGCCTCTGGAAAAAAAATGAAGTTGTTCCGCATGTACTTGTCATGACAGCAACTCCCATTCCGCGGACTCTTGCTATGACACTATACGGTGATCTTGATGTTTCAGTCATCGATGAATTGCCGCCGGGAAGAAAGCCAATTAAAACTATTCACAAATTTGATTCGAACCGGTTACAGGTATGGTCGTTTCTGAAAAAAGAAATTGCAGCCGGGCGACAAGTGTATATTGTTTATCCGCTGATCGAAGAATCCGAAAAGATCGACCTTAATAATCTCATGGCCGGGTTTGAATCGATCTGCCGTGATTTTCCGGCACCGCAATATCATGTGAGTATTGTTCACGGAAAAATGAAAGCAAAAGACAAGGATTTTGAAATGCAACGATTCGTAAAAGGTGAAACACAGATCATGGTTGCAACAACCGTCATCGAAGTAGGAGTGAATGTTCCGAATGCTTCTGTTATGATCATTGAAAATGCTGAGCGATTCGGACTTTCACAATTGCATCAGTTGCGGGGAAGAGTTGGCAGGGGAGCTGAGCAATCGTACTGTATTCTTATGACCAGCTCAAAACTCGGAAGAGATTCAAAATTGAGAATTGCAACTATGTGTGAAACCAATGATGGGTTTAAAATTGCAGAGACTGATCTCAAACTCCGTGGTCCCGGTGATGCTGAAGGAACGCGTCAAAGTGGTTTACTAGATCTGAAGTTAGCTGATCTCTCACGTGATGCGGCTTTGGTTCAGCGTACTCGCGATATTGCTATTGAAATACTGAAGAAAGATCCGAATCTCACTACACCGGAAAATGCTGGAACCAGATTGCAATTGCAGGAGCAGATTCGGAAGTCGGGAGAATGGGGTAGAATCTCTTGATAACGAATAGCGAATTATTCACTAATATTGCGGCTGAATAGGCTTAAATTATGAAAATTTCATACAATTGGTTAAAGGATTTCGTGAAAACGGATCTGACTGTGGATCAAGCTGCTGTCATGCTGACAGCAGGCGGACTGGAAGTTGAAAATGTTGAACCTTTTGAATCTGTTAAAGGTGGCTTGAAAGGGCTTTTTGTAGGTCAGGTCTTGACTTGTGCGAAGCATCCGAATGCTGATAAGTTAAGTCTGACAACTGTGAACGTCGGTGGTGAAACACCTTTGCAAATTGTTTGCGGAGCGCCGAATGTTGCGGCCGGACAAAAAGTAATTGTTGCTGTTGTTGGAACAACTGTGCATCCGGTTACAGGCGAACCATTTGAAATAAAGAAATCAAAGATCCGGGGAGAAGTTTCTGAAGGCATGATCTGCGCTGAGGATGAGATCGGATTAGGAACATCGCATGCAGGCATTTTAATTTTGCCGGAAGATGCTGTGATAGGAACAAAGGCAAGCGATTTTTTCAAACTGGAAAATGATTCAGTTATTGAGATCGGCCTGACTCCTAATCGCGCTGATGCCGCTTCGCATCTAGGTGTTGCCAGAGATCTTTCTGCTTTGATCAATACAGAAAAATCTATTCAGTCGAAGAAAATTGAAAATGATTCTAAAGTTGTATTGCCTTCAGTTGAAAATTTCACTGCAGGTAATGAACGCTTGATAGAAGTTGTTGTTGAAGACAGTTCTGCTTGTCCACGATATACTGCAATTACTCTCACTAATATTTCTGTAAGTCAATCACCTGAATGGTTGAAAAACCGGTTGTCGTCTATTGGCGTAAATCCAATCAATAATGTAGTCGATATCACAAATTATATTTTGCATGAAACCGGACAACCGTTGCATGCATTTGATGCAGATAAAATTGCGGGGAAAAAAGTTGTTGTGCGTCAGGCGAAAGAAGGTGAGAAGTTTGTTACACTCGACAAAGTTGAACGGACATTGCATGGAGGAAACCTGATGATCTGCAATTCTGAAAATCCTATGTGTATTGCAGGAGTTTTCGGAGGGATTGATTCAGGGATCACTGAAGCAACAAAAACTGTTTTCCTTGAAAGTGCCTGTTTTGATCCGGCAAGCATCCGTAAAACTAGCAAGCAGCACGGACTAAAAACCGATGCAAGTTTTCGTTTTGAACGTGGAACTGATCCTGAGATCACCATGTATGCTATGAAGCGTGCAGCTTTGCTTTTGCAGGAAGTTTGCGGAGGAAAAATTGCTTCACCGGTTATTGATATCTATCCTGAAAAGAAACCGGAAGTTGATTTCAATATTAAATATTCTTACATCGATCAGTTTTCCGGTGAAGTGATCGACAGAAATGTGATCTCCACAATTTTACTTTCGCTTGGAATAAAAATAGTTTCTTCCGATCCGGAAGGACTTAATCTTCAGGTTCCGGCATTTAAAGTTGATGTTCTTCGTCCTGTTGATGTTATTGAGGAGATCCTTCGTGTTTATGGATACGATAGGATCCCGCTTCCCAAGAAACAAAGTATATCACTTCCTGCCATTGTAGAATTCGACAGGGAAGAGATCCAGAATAAGGTCGCAAATTATCTGGCTGCTCAGGGCTTTAATGAAATACTTACAAACTCGTTGACCAGACAAGATTATAATTCAGCACCGGGCTGGAGTGAAGAAAAGTCGGTTAAGATTCTAAATCCATTGAGTCAGGATCTCGGTGTATTGCGTCAGGATCTTTTGATGACAGGTTTGGAAATTCTTGAATACAACAGAAACCGGAAGCAAGCCGATCAAAAAATGTTTGAATTCGGGAAAGTTTATTCGAAAACAGAATCCGGATATTCGGAATCATACAGTTTGTCTTTATTAGCCAGTGGAAGAAAGCAGGAAGTTTCTTGGCAGGGTCCGTCAATAAATTCTGATTTCTTCTTCATGAAATCGATTCTGACCAATGTGCTTTCTCTTTGTGGAATTAACCAGTCTGATCTGACAATAAAAGAATCTGAACATCCTGCATTTAATTACGGACTTACGTACTTAGCAGGAACGAAAGTACTTTGTGAGATCGGTGCTGTGAAAAATTCCCTTCTTAAAAAGTACGATCTTGCAGATGTTTTTTCATGTTCTGTCAACTGGGATCTTGTTATCAGGAAAGCAAAGAAAAAACCCGTTCAATATCAGGAAGTGTCAAAGTTCCCTGCTGTGAAACGAGATCTCTCTATGATGCTCGATGTATCAACACCTTTCTCAAAGATCGTAGAGATTGCTTACAAGTCGGAAAGAAAATTGTTGAAAGAAGTGTCACTGTTTGACCTTTATCAGGGCGATAAAATTGAAGCCGGAAAAAAATCACTTGCCGTTTCATTCATTTTACTTGATGAACAACAAACCCTCACTGATAAGCAGATCGATAAAACGATGGAAAGATTGATGGGAGCGTTTGAAAGTGAAGTTGGAGCGGTTATCAGGAAGGGTTAGTTATTTGGCTATAGCCTTACTCTTACTCCAGATCTCATTCTTAAATCAAAACTTTTCTTTGACCTGAGCTGGAGTGGAAGTGGAGGTTTGAAGTTAGGAAGAGTGTATTGCTTTTCTGCTAAAAGACATAACCCATCATCAACCCACCTGTCAATATGATCGGAAGTTTTTTTCCAAAATATAAATGTGAATAGCAATAACTGAAATCATCACCTTTGGCCTGATTGGAGGAATTGGCTCCACGTGAATTTAGCTGGTAGCCTACACCGGCGCCGCCAAAGAAATCAAGACAGATGACATTTCCAAGTATATATTGACGTCCGAAATTAATACTTGCATAAACATTCGAGAAGTTGATCTTATGACCTTCTTCAATTGAAGTATATCTTGAAAAAGCAATTTCAGGTTTAACATAGCTGCCTTTCATAGGATGCATATATTTCAACCCTTTGCGAATGGTGTTGGTGTTCTTCAGGAAACGAAGACTGGCTTTGGCAATGAATCCATCCGTTTTATCAAGTGTCTTATTGACGCGCCAGCCAATATATCCGCCCTTGATTTCCAGATTCATTCCTAATTTTAGTTTGTGTTCATACCCAATGGTGATGTGATTCAGGAGCGGAGCGCAAATATCAATTTTTATTGCCCTGAATCTGTCCTTAATCATTAAATCTTTAGAGACGTCAAACAGATTGTATACAATTGTCAATGAAGAACCGTTTTCATAAATGATCTGTTTCACCTGGTTTTTGGGAATCTCAAGGATCTGACCAGACTTCATTCCATGATACCTGAATTTTATTTTATCCAGAGTGATCTGCATGATCTTAACCCGGAGTGTATCATTGTTTACTTTAACGATTTTGTCTTGCGCCTTTACACAACATGAAAGAATGCTGAAAAAAAATAGAAGAAAGAAATATTTTAAAATTGTTTTCACATCAATGTGGGCTTGCGGATTTTATTTCTTCAGCTGAATAATTCAACTGCGAAAGTTCTCAAATTGTAAAGGCATTCCTACATCTGATTTTTCAAGTATAGCGATCAACTCCTGAAGATCATCGATCTTTTTTCCTGTAACGCGAACCTGTTCATCCATAATTGATGCTTGTACTTTCTTTTCACTTTCCTTAATGAGTTTAACCACTTTTTTTGCAGTTTCTTTATCAATGCCTTGCTTCAGGTTGATGTCCTTTTTTACCATATTTCCCGAAGCATATAATTCTTTCCCGAAATCAAGAACCTTGGCATCGATACCTTGTTTGATCACCCTGCCAATAATTATTCCTTCTACCGCTTTCATGCGCATATCGTTTTCAGTCAGCACATGAACCATTAAGGTCTTTTTATCAAATTCTACTTTCGTCTTCGACTGGTTGAAATCATAACGTGTGCTGATCTCCTTCACTGCCACATTGATGGCATTGTCGAATTTCTGAATGTCTATTTTACTGACTACGTCGAATGATGGCATTTTTTTATAACTAATAACTAATAACTAATAACTAATAACCTGTGTTATCTGGCCCCTGACCTTTAATCTTTGACCTTTGACCTTTGACCTTTGACCTATGACCTATGACCTATGACCTATGACCTATGACCCTTAACCTTTAACCGACCCGCAATTTATGAAAATATTTTTCATTCGGAAATGGATGTTTGACTATCTTTGGGATATGAGAATATTCTTATTGATCCTCCTGATTTCGGGATACGTTATGAAGGCAAATGGTCAGTTCTTTAACCGGATTGATACTCTTCATGTGACGGAAAATGGAGTACAATTACAAAACCCATGGGCCGGTGGTATAAACTTTCCGGCAGTAAACGAAGTTGATGTTAACGGTGACGGAAGAAAGGATATTTTTATCTATGATAAATTCAATTCAAGGAATACAGTTTTTCTGAATAATGGAAATACAGATTATACACTTGCATGGGATTATGCTCCTGAATACAACAATAAATTTCCTGCGATCAATCAGTGGGTCCTGATGTATGATTATAATTGCGATGGAAAAGAAGACCTTTTTACACTTTCTCCAATTGCTTTATCTGCAATGGCCGTTTACAGGAATGATTTTACTATAGCAAACGGACTTCAATGGACATTGGTTGATGATTACCTGGATGAGAAATACCAGACCTTGCGTCAGAATATTTTTGTAAGCGGAGTTTCACAGCCGGGATTAAGTGACATTGACGGAGATGGTGATATGGATATTATTGGTTATAATTCATTGCCGGATGCACGTTTTATTTTTCACAAGAATTATTCAATGGAACGCTATGGAAATTGTGATTCTTTGGATTTCGAATATGCAACGGGTTGCTGGGGTAATTTTGCTTTGTTGGTTGGCGGTGCTAACGAAGTTGGTTGTTTTCATTGTCCTTGCAGAGAAGGCCGGATCCATTCTGATTCTCTGAAATTTGAAAAACCGGTTTACGAACAAAGTGAAGCTGCACCTCAGGACGATACGGTTTCCGGTATGATGCTCATAGACATTGATGGAGATAATGACAAGGATATCCTGATAGGCGATGTGGCTGCATATAATTCTTTGCTTGTCATAAATGAAGGATCCAATGTATCGGCGGATATGGGCTCACAGGACACGATCTTTCCTTCCTATGATGTCTCTGCTACCTTTGATGGATTTCATTATCATTCTTATATCGATCTTGACAACGATGGCAATAGGGATCTGCTTGTTGTGCCGAATTTCAATGAGAATCATGAAGGAATGTGGTTTTATCGCAACGATGGCACTGATGCGCATCCCATTTTTGAATTCACAACGAAAACTTTCCTGCAACAAAGTATGATAGAAGCAGGGGAACATGCTGCTCCTGTTTTATATGATTATGATAATGATGGTCTGCTTGATCTGATGATCGGATACGATGAATTTATGAATGCAACCCGTACCAGGAAAACAGGTATCAGATTCTACAAAAATACCGGAACGGCCTCATCGCCTTCTTTTGAATTAATCGATTCTGATGTGGCAACAATTAGTCAGTATAATTTTGTTTCACCGGTCTATCCTGCATTTGGTGATCTGGATGGTGATGGCGATAAAGATATGATCATAGGAAATGAAGATGGCAGATTAGCTTACTTTATAAATAATGGTGGTCCGGGAAATGTTTCGGATTTTTCTTTCGTAGCTTTCTATTACATGTCAATTGATGTTGGAAAATATTCTACACCGCAGATCTACGACCTGAACAATGACGGGCTCAACGATTTGATCATTGGTGAACAAAATGGAATTATAAACATGTATAAAAATATTGGGACCCCAACATCGGCTTTTTTCGCTTCAGCCCCAACTGATGATTCGCTTGGCTGTGTTTCTATTCAAAGACCTTCTACTGTAGATGGATTTACAGTTCCGTTTTTTTATGATAGTCTGGGAAGTAAACGGTTACTTGTAGCGAATGAAAACGGTTTTATTTACAGTTATGATAGCATCGACGGTAACATTACTGGTTGTTATCATTTCAAAGGTTATGCAATCAGTAATTCAGAAAGTGACAGGATAAAATTCAATATCACAGTAAGTGGCGGTGATCTGAATTCTGACGGGTTAACGGATATTGTAATTGGTCAGTCTACAGGTGGAGTGGAGATCAGATACCAGTCAAATTCAGGAATTGGAATTTCGGAAACTGTGAAACTGAAACCATCTTTTATCTTATCTCCGAATCCTGTCAATGATAAATTGAATTTACGGTTTTTTAATCTGGGTACTCTGCAGCGCTCTGTTATCCGTATCTACGACATAACAGGAAAGCTTGTGCATTCAGGTTCGCTTCTGGCTATGGAAAAACAAATAGATGTTTCGGGATTTCAGAATGGGATCTATATGATCCAACTGATCTCCGGTGAAAATTCTGTTAGCAGAAAATTTATCGTCTCTCACTAAAATTTTATTTTCCGTCAACAAACTTTAATGCTGCAGAGTTCATGCAGTATCTCAGTCCTGTCGGTTCAGGGCCATCGTTAAAGACATGCCCAAGATGTGCATCACACTTTGCACATAAAACCTCTGTTCTTGTAAAACCCAAAGTATTATCGGTATGTTCCACAACATGGTTTTTATTCAAAGGCTCATAGAAACTCGGCCAGCCTGTTCCTGAATCAAATTTTGTTGCAGAACTGAAAAGCGGCAGGTTGCAGCATATACAAAAATAGGTTCCACGCTTGTGGTTGTTCCAGTATGTACCTGTATAGGCTCTTTCTGTGCCGGCTTCTCTGGTAATATGAAAT
This sequence comes from Bacteroidota bacterium, assembly GCA_049363815.1. Classification (GTDB taxonomy): domain Bacteria; phylum Bacteroidota; class Bacteroidia; order AKYH767-A; family 2013-40CM-41-45; genus JADKIH01. The sequence goes on along the minus strand of JBMQEM010000208.1, from coordinate 88,464 downwards.
TGTTCAGGTGAAAGTTGACTTTTCCATTCTTCTTTCGACTTAACAACTTTTTTTATTTCTGTAGAACGAACTTGTGCATTCATAGAGAAGATAAGGGCTGAAACAGCAATAAAGCTGAGCAGAAACTTTTTCATAGTAATGGTTTTGTTATTACAAACGAGGATAATCCCGAAACGGATTTTAGAAACGGATGTTCTGCTATTTTATTTAGCCAGTAAAATGTCTGCAAGTAATTCCGCTTGTTTTCGTAATTCAGGAACTGCCGTACTTTCCCATAATTTGCCCTTTAAAAGTGAACCCAGAGTGAAAATACTGTTGCTTGCTTTTCCGTTCTCATCAATGATCCTGCCATCAGCTGTTGCATCAATACCGAGTTTCATTTCATCCGGCTGAATGAATTTCTTACGGAGCAGACCGGAATAAAGCTCGCTCTTGAATTTTGTAATATCAGTTAATGGGCCGGTGCAGTTAATGATCCGCTGGACTTTGACTATTTCCGTTTTATCACTTCCTCTCAATGCAATTTTCACTTCAAGAAAACCGTCTGCTTCATTGATATCAGAAATTCTTCCAGCCATTACCTGTAAAGATCTGTTTGCGATCATTGACTGGATCTGCCCATGAATATCTCCCGGAAGCCTGTGACGAGCAACACCCCACAGATGCCGCAAATGGGCCATAAACCGTTTCTTATCTTCAAGAGAAAGTTGTTGCCAGATGATTTGCGTCTGTGAGCGGACAGCATCAACAACTGTCTCTCCTGATTCACCACGAAGATGCGCTTCCCTTACATGCTTATAGAACAATTTAAAAAGCGTTGTAAGATCAAAGGGCGGAGATAATTCATCAAGGATGTTTCTTTGCGGATGATGTTTTTTATGTGAAAGTATATTGAAACCGTTTGGAGAAAGCGCTATGATCTTTCCATTGAATTTTCTTTCTTCAAGTCCTAAAACAACATCAACCATTGTCAAACCAGTCCCAACAATTAATATCGGGTCATCAGAATCAATGTTGCTGATGGAATCTTCACTCCATGGATTTGCGAAATACCTTTTGCTGGTATGAAATTCTGTTTTGGAAAGTGGCGGGTGTGAAGGTGGATGATTGCCTGTAGCCAAAACAATTTTATCAGCATTTATTATTTGTCCGTTCTGACTTTTAATAATGTAAGTGCTTCCGTTCTTGTCTATATCTACCACTTCATCCTTTATCATTCGGAAAGTGACATTGTCTGATCTGTTTTTCAAAGCCTCCTTAAACACTGAATCAAGATAGTTGCCGTACAGATTTCTGGGAAGATATTTGCCGGGAAGTTCTTCCGGATCAAAATTATTTCCGGAGTTCAGTTTACACCAGTTTAAAAAATGATCTGGTTGGTCCTGAAATGCACTCATATTCTGACAGGTGACATTCAGTACATGCTTGTCAGTATAAGTCTTGTAGGCTATTCCTCTTCCTTCAGGATAAGCGTGATTGAATAAAGTGATCTCTATTGGAGTATCTGCTTTCTTCAAAAGATTGACAGCAGTCATAATTCCGCAAAAGCCACCACCAATGATCACAATATGTTTACCGGAGGGAACAGTCATTTCAAATGGGATGTGGTTTATGCGAAGATAAATTATTTTTCCGAATAAATGTCACCGGTTTTGGTAAAGTTACCTGAAGCAGGCTTAATGAAAAACAACTTTTTTATTCTTAATCGAATATGTAAAATCCTCCGTTGTTTGCTGCTTGTTGTTGTCGAAAAAAAGCACCCTTACACAATCCAAAGTAAGATCGTCTTTATTTACAGTTTCATAATATGCGATGGCTCCATTTATAAAGGAATCATCATCAATCGCTTTTGTGACACAAAATTTCAATTCCGCGATCATACTCTCCTCATCGGGAAATTCTTCTTCTTCATTGAGGTAAAGAGGAACAAACTGATCTTCGTCATTAACACATACTGCAAATGGAAAAAAATCCCCGGCCTCTTCGAGGAAGTATTTCGCATTTTCTTTTATTGCATCAATTAGTGTTGACTTGTCCATATAATTGTTTCAATACGTGTCAAAAAAAAGACCGGTTTGCACCGGCCTTTTTTTTAAGCGATCTGAGATCGAATAATATTCAATGCCCCGCCGGCTTTGAACCATTCAATCTGATTTTCATTGTAAGATTGATTCACCTTGAATTCTTCACTCGTTCCGTCAGAATGATTCAGAACAATAGTAAGTTGTTTTCCGGGAGTGAAAGTTGTTAATCCTTTGATGTCAAAAGTATCATCTTCCTTGATCTTATCGTAATCTGATTTATCAGCAAATGTCAGTGCAAGCATTCCTTGTTTCTTGAGATTCGTTTCATGGATCCTTGCAAATGATTTTACAAGTATTGCACGGACTCCAAGATGACGTGGTTCCATAGCTGCGTGCTCACGTGAAGAACCTTCACCGTAATTTTCATCACCGACTACGATGGATCCTATTTTTGCAGCCTTATATGCTCTCTGAACCTGCGGTACACCATTGTATTCACCTGTTAGCTGATTCTTGACAGAATCGGTCTTGTCATTGAATGAATTGATTGCACCTATCAGCATGTTATTGGAAATGTTGTCCAGATGACCACGGAATTTCAACCATGGACCTGCCATTGAAATATGATCGGTAGTACATTTTCCCTTTACCTTGATCAGTAATTTCAATCCTGAAAGATCTGTTCCTTCCCAAGCGGAAAACGGATCAAGCAATTGCAGACGCTCCGAAGTAGGGGAGACGATCACTTTTACATTACTTCCATCGGCAGCTGGTTTCTGATATCCTGCATCTTCAACTGCAAATCCTTTCGAAGGCAACTCATCACCTTTCGGTTCCTTGAATTTGAACTTTTCACCGGTAGCAGTTGTAAGTGTATCTGTTAACGGATTGAAAGAAAGATCTCCGGCAATTGCCAATGCTGTTACGATCTCAGGAGATGCAACAAAAGCATGCGTATTTGGATTTCCATCATTTCGTTTTGCAAAATTTCTGTTGAAAGAAGTGATGATTGAATTTTTCTTATTCGGATCAGTCGTATGTCGCGCCCATTGTCCGATACATGGTCCGCAGGCATTAGCAAGAACAACACCACCCATTTTTTCAAATGTTCCTAAAAATCCGTCACGCTCCACTGTGAAACGAACAAGTTCAGAACCCGGAGTAATTGTAAATTCTGATTTCGCTTTCAGCTTTGCATCGACAGCTTGCTGAGCTAAAGAAGCTGCACGTGATATGTCTTCATAAGATGAATTCGTACAAGAACCGATCAGTCCGACTTCGAGTTCAGACGGCCAGTTATTTTCCTTAACCGCTGCAGCAAATTTTGAGATCGGCCAAGCAAGATCCGGAGTGAAAGGTCCGTTTACATGTGGTTCAAGTTCCGACAAATTGATCTCAATCACTTCGTCAAAATATTTTTCAGGATTTTCATAAACTTCCTTGTCGCCTCTTAAATGCTCCGAAACCTTGTCAGCAGCAGCAGCGATCTCAGCACGTTCTGTTCCCTGAAGGTACTCAGCCATTTTCTTGTCATAGCAGAATACAGAAGTTGTAGCTCCGATCTCCGCACCCATATTGCAGATAGTACCTTTTCCTGTACAACTTAAACTCTCTGCGCCTGGTCCGAAATATTCAAGTATTTTATCGGTACCACCTTTTACAGTAAGTATTCCGGCAACTTTCAAAATAATATCTTTCGCTGAAGTCCAGCCATTCATCTTTCCGGTAAGTTTCACACCGATCAGTTTCGGAAATTTCAATTCCCATGGCAAGCCTGCCATTACATCGCAGGCATCAGCACCACCAACACCAATTGCAATCATACCCAATCCGCCGGCATTTACTGTATGTGAATCCGTTCCGATCATCATACCTCCCGGGAATGCATAATTTTCAATGATCACCTGATGTATAATTCCAGCTCCCGGTTTCCAGAAACCGATTCCATATTTATTGGAAACCGATGCAAGGAAATCGTAAACTTCTTTGTTCTTGTCTAATGCTGTATTCAGATCTTCAACAGCACCGGTCTTTGCCTGAATCAAATGATCACAGTGAACTGTTGACGGAACTGCAACTGATGGCCGTCCGGCTTGCATAAATTGCAAAAGCGCCATTTGTGCTGTGGCATCCTGCATGGCAACACGATCAGGATTAAATTCCACATACGAACGCCCGCGTTCATAGGCCTGTCTGACTTCCCCTTCAGTAAGGTGAGAATACAGGATCTTTTCTGTTAATGTCAGTGGACGTCCGACAACTCTGCGTGCCGTATTGATTTTTCCGGCCATTCCGGAATAAACCGATTTAATCATTTCTAAATCAAATGCCATTTTTCGTAGATTTTGCGGTCGCAAGGTAGGGAATTTCAGACAAAGGGTAAAGCTTTACCTATGTGATTTCAGAATATCGATAAGGTCAACCCTATTCATTTTGATACATGTAAGATTCCTGAACATTTTACAAACCTGACAGACAAATGCAGATGTATATTGCAACAAAACCATTTGAATGTCAGAACATTACAAAACTCCTTCTTCGGGCCGCAGCGGAAAATTCTTTGGAATTTCATTCTTGCTGTTCCAATTGATCTTCAGTGGACTGCTTCTGTTTTATGTATTACGGAAATCAGAAACAGGTCTTGAAATACTCAATGTCGTATTAAAATAAATTAATAGATCCTCCTCTGAAACGCACAAATATTCGAGAGGAAAACACACCTTTTTTATGAGAAATCAAAACAAATTCAATTCAACAGATTTTCAACTTTCCGGGTCGGTACACATCAATGAATCGGAAAGTAAACTCTATTCTAAAATCGGGATAATCCTCTTTTATGCTCTTTTACTTTTTGCGGTAAGCGTTTTTTCACTTTGAATATCTGAGGTTTAATTCAATGTTTTCGGTTGCTATGAACAAAATTCCATTCACCGGGAGAAATTATAGCTTTTGAAGTATTGATTACTAGCCAGTTGCACAGAAAAGTTCAATATTCAAACTTATTCATATTAAAACGCTCCAAAATTGGAAATTAAGCGTGATATTCTATCTTTGCACGCTCTTAAAAATTAACAATCAATTAGTTCATTCTAAACTTACTCATTACCCATGCAAAGTAAAGGTGCAGTAAAGCTATTTGCGATCCTGCTGGCACTTGTCTGCCTCTATCAACTTAGTTTTACACTTGTTACAAGAAATGTCGAAAAGAATGCGAAAGAATTCGCAGCAGGCGACCCGGCGAAAGAGAAGATTTACATCGACTCGATCAACACACAACCGGTTTATCCTCTTTTAGGATTTACTTACAAGAAGTGTAAAGACAATGAAATCAATCTTGGACTTGACTTAAAAGGCGGGATGAACGTGACAATGGAAGTTTCCCTTGTTGACCTTCTCCGTGCAATGTCAAACTTCAGTACTGATGCAACTTTTAATAAGGCGATAGATAACGCTCTGGCAGCACAGACAAATAGTTCAGAGAATTTCGTAAAATTATTCGTTAAAGAATTCAATAAGTTAGACCAGAATGCAAAACTTGCTGCCATCTTTGGTACGAAGGAACTTTCTGATCGTATCAATTTTAATTCTACGAATGCAGAAGTTGAAGCGGTGATCCAGAAAGAAGCTGATGCTGCTTTTGACCGTACTTATCAGATCCTTAAAACACGTATCGATAAATTCGGTGTCACTCAGCCTAACGTTCAGAAATTAGGAAACAACCGTATCCTTGTTGAGTTACCTGGTATCAAAGAACCGGAACGTGTACGTAAACTTCTTCAGGGAACTGCTAAACTTGAGTTCTGGGAAACTTATGATAACAAAGAAATTTATCCTGTTCTCGAACAAATAAATAATTTGTTGAAAGTTACTACGAAGTCAGATTCATCCGTAACTGCTCTTTCAACAGATTCAACTACAGTTCTTCCTGATTCAACAGCAGTAGCTCCGGTTGCAGCTGCAGATTCTGCAAAAGATTCTACATCTTCATTGATGAGTCAGTTAGGAAATAAAGATGGTGATACTTCAAAAACTGATTCCTCAGCAGCAGCAGATAAATCATTCCAGGATTTCGCAAGAGAGAATCCTTTGTTTGCTGTATTAGCTCCGGCTATTCAGCAGAATGAAGCGAATCAAACGGAACTTCGTAAAGGTCCGGTTATCGGTTCATCACTTACAAAAGATACTTCACGTGTAAACGAGATCCTGAAAATGGACGCTGTGCGTTCGAAGTTCCCTCGCGAATTCAAAGCTTTATGGTCTGTTAAGCCAATAGATAAAGAAGGAAAAGTAGTTCAATTGATCGCTATCCGTATGCCGGTGCGTGATCACCTTGCTCCACTTGACGGTGCAGCTATCGTTGATGCCCGTAAACAAAAAGGTCAGTTCACTGACAACTGGGAGATCTCAATGAGCATGAATGCTGAAGGTGCCCGTGTCTGGAAACGTCTAACGCATGACAACGTTGAGAAATCAATTGCTGTTGTACTTGATGATTATGTTTACTCTTATCCGAATGTAATTCAGGAGATCGCAGGTGGTAACTCAAGTATCACCGGTCAGTTTACTCTTGATGAAGCGGAAGATCTTGCTAACATTCTTAAAGTTGGTAAACTTCCTGCTCCTGCACGTATCGTTGAAGATACAGTTGTAGGACCAACATTAGGTAATGAAGCGATCAGTTCAGGTTTATTGTCATTCGTGATCGCCTTACTTCTTGTACTTGTGTTCATGGTTGCCTATTATAACAATGCCGGTCTTGTTGCTGACATTGCACTTTTCGCAAACGTGTTCTTTGTAATGGGTATCCTTGCATCACTAGGGGCCGTCTTAACGCTTCCGGGAATTGCAGGTATCGTACTTACCATTGGTATGTCTGTAGATGCGAACATCCTGATCTTTGAACGTGTACGTGAAGAGTTAACACTTGGAAAAGGAATGCGTCTTGCTGTAAGCGACGGTTTCAAGCATGCCTATTCATCGATCATTGACTCGAACGTAACAACATTGATCCTGGGTATCATCCTTTACATATTCGGTTCAGGTCCGATCCAGGGTTTTGCAACTACTTTGATCATCGGTATCCTTACTTCATTGTTCTGTGCAATCTTTATCACTCGTCTGATCTTTGACTGGATGTTTGCTAAGAACAAAGAGATCAGATTCTGGAACAAGACTACAAAAGGAATGTTCAAGAACATTCATATCAACTTCGTTGAAAAACGTAAGTCATATTACATGATCTCAGGAATTATCATCGCTATTGGTCTGGCTGCTTTCTTTATGAAGGGACTCAACTTCGGTGTTGACTTTGAAGGAGGTCGTACTTACATAGTTCGTTTTGAAAAGAGTGTTGAAACAGTTGAGGTGATTGATGCATTAAAAGGCCCTCTGACTAAATCTCCTGAAGTGAAAACATTCGGTGGCAATAATCAGGTAAAGATCACTACAAGTCATTTGATCGAAGACCAGTCGCCGGAAGCTGAAGTGAAAGTCAGCGATCTTTTAAATTCTGGATTGAAAACAATTCAGGGAGAAACAGGCTATAAGATTTTAAGTTCTCAGAAAGTAGGACCAACTATTGCTGACGATATTAAATCATCTGCAGTCTGGGCAATTTTGATCTCTTGCGGTATGATGTTCCTTTACATATTCATTCGGTTCCGCCGCTGGCAATTTGGACTTGGTGCCGTAATTGCCTTGCTACATGATGTATTGATCGTGCTTTCTATTTATGCGATCTTTAATGGAATTTTACCTTTCTCTCTGGAGATCGATCAGGCTTTCATTGCTGCAATCCTCACAGTAATGGGATATTCTATGACTGATACGGTGGTTGTATTTGACCGTATTCGTGAATTCGTCGGAATCCATCACCATGCTCATGATCAGAAAAAAGTGATCAATGACGCCCTTAACTCTACATTAAGCCGTACGATCAATACGTCGTTAACCATCTTTTTCGTACTCCTTGCCATCTTTATTTTTGGTGGTGAAGTGATCCGAGGATTTACGTTTGCCTTATTGATCGGTATCGTAATCGGAACTTACTCTTCTATCTGTATCGCTACACCGGTTGTAGTGGATCTTGCGAAGAAAGATCTTGGCGGTAAATAAAATTTGAAAAAAAATAATTATCAAAAAGCCCGGCTTCGTCCGGGCTTTTTAATTGCATTTAAAAATGAAGAAAAAATTACTGTTGATCGTTTCATTATTTATTTTCAATACTTCATTTGCACAGGATGTTAAAGTTGAATATCTGGGATTCGATGGTATTGGTGCAAGATATAAACGGTACTTGACTTGGGGGCTTGGTTATCACCATGAATTAGGAGAAAAAATTACGATCGGATTAAATTACAGGTCCTACTATGGTTTTCTTCCCAATCATGATCCTGAGTTTGATAATACTGCTACATTCAATCTAGAAGTGGTCAATCAGAATGGAGTAATAGAAACTGCAAAAGTGGATTTTTTCAGAGACATCAGCTGGTATGGCTTTTATTATTCTTCACGCTTCTTTTTTAGCTCTATAAGAGATGATGGTTATTTCATTGAGGAATCCATCGGATACTATCACATGAGAAGTATTTTAGATGTTCAGAGTTTTGTTTACGGTTATGGACCCGAAGCTGCTGATATGTCAATACTCGGCAAACTCGAACAGGTAGATATCTTGTATCCAATTGCACTTCATTTTGGTGCAAGAGGTTATCTTGATACCGGCGCTCTAAATGATCTCACCTATGACATCACGATAGGAGCTCAGTATGTGTTGGGTGATCCGAATCCTGTTTTAAAGAATATAGTTTTCAGGGAAAATGGTGAATCAATAAGATTCAGTAAACTTTCATTTGACCTTGCCATTTCATTTGGAATGATGTTCTGAAATCTATGCCTGTATGATCAGTTTGTAAATGATCATAAAGGTCATGATCCCGCTTAAGGCTACTTTAAATCCAATGCTGATAACTGTTCCCATAAAAGTTGCAATACCGGAACGTGTAGCCTGAGAAGTTGTTCTCCCTGCAACCATATCACCAATGATCGCCCCCAGAAAAGTACCAAGTAACATACCAATAGGAGTGAAGATGATTCCTGCTACCATTCCTATCATACTTCCGATAATTCCCTGACGGGTCGCACCAAATTTTTTACCTGTCCAGACAGGGATCAAATAATCCAGCACAAGAACGAGTACAGTCAGAATTCCGAATACGATAAGGGTAATAGTTGTGAATGGATGTATTGCCCATTGTAAGCACCACAAGGCGAGATAATTTAATGGATGCCCCGGCAATCCCGGAACAATACTCCCGATAAAGCCAACAATACAAAGTAAAATGGAAATGATGATCAAAGTTGTTTCCATAGGTCTTGAATCTGAAAGTTCAATTTACTATTTCAATTTTTTGTGAATAGGATCTGTCATTTCCGGAAAAACGGATGAAGTAAATTCCGTTCAGTTTCAAATTGAGATCGATATTTTCTTCATTATTCAATGAATGCCTGAAGACAATTTTTCCAATTGAATTTATAACATACAATTCTCCGGTTTCTGCGGATGAAAATTTCAACTGTACCTTCCCGGAAGATGGATTCGGAAAAATACTGAATGCACCTGCACTGTTTTCATCAATTCCCGGAGTAATATCTACCAATGCATTGCAGGCAGAATTCAAAATGCCATTCGCTACATTAAGGTCAACATTATAAGAATTACTCAAATTGTATTTTTTCCATCCCGCTTTGCGGTAGATCTGATGACCATCACCACAAGAATAATTAAATGAACCGCCTCCATATGACATACATTGCATCCTCACCCAAGAAGAATTTGTAACTCCATAAGGAAGAAGTTTACATCTGGGCGTAGTTGTCGCCGAATTCCAGTTTCCTGATCCCGAATAACCTTTTATTCCCGAAGAAGAAGAGCCGCTGTAAGTTATCGTTCCGGAACTTAAAGTAAAGCTACCTGTATTTCCTATATAATCGGAACTGGTCTTCCAGGAGCTCTGGTCGAAATCGTAGACGGCACATTCCAGAGAATTTGTACTGCCATAGCCGGCAACAATTCCGTCAGCTGTACCAATACTAATATCCGATGAACCGATATAGACGTTACCTTCTTTCCAGCTTTGCAGTTCGATATCGTACGTAGCATAAACAAGATAATTTGCACTGCCGTAACCAATAACAACACCATCTGCATTTGCTATCATGGCATTGCTTGTACCCAAGTATTGGGAGCCGGTTTTCCAAGATTGCAGTTGAGCGTCATAAGTTGCATACTCAAGGTAATTGCCGCTTCCGTAACCGGAAACTATGCCATCGGCCAGCGCAATGGTGTCATTTAAAGTACCAAGATATTGAGTACCTGTTTTCCATGAATCCAAATTCACATCATAGATAGCATAAGTAAGGTAATTTCCGCTTCCGTATCCTGCTACAATTCCGTCAGCAGTCAGGATCTTTGCATTTGCAGATCCGAGATATAACGATCCTTTTCTCCAGGAATGTAAGTCCCAGTCATAAGTTGCATATTCCATATAATTATAACTTCCATATGCAACCACCACTCCGTCTGAATTACTGTATATTAATCCATTTCCTGCATTTATATTCTCAACTACGTTAGCATTCAGAACAGGATCAAAAACACTGATGTCAATATCTGTTGTGTGCGGGGTTACAGTTATAGCCAGACCCGTTCCCCAATTAGCATTCTGTGCAGAAGAGTAAAGACTGAACAGAAGCAGAAGCGGAGTAAAATATTTCATCATTCTGTGATTTTGTGTGAAAAACAAAAGTAAGATAAATCATAACCCTTACTTCATCATTTGAGTAAAAAAAGACCTTACATTTGTACAAAAATCAGAAAATGATACTTTCAAAATTACTTTTCCTGAATCTTGGCGGAGGCGAAATATTTGTGATCCTCTTAGTGGTTCTTCTTTTCTTTGGTTCAAAAAGAATCCCTGACCTTGCAAAAGGTCTTGGAAAAGGGATGCGTGAATTTAAAGATGCAATGTCAGGAATCGAAAATGAAGTCAGGAATGCAGCAAGTGATACTCCTGCTCCCGCAAAAAAACCTGAGAACATCACTGCTAAGCCTGAGAATGAATCATCGGCACAGAACGAATACAATCAACAAAATGCAGCGGCTGATGGTCCTCCTTTGACGCAATCAAAAACAGAGAATCCGGCATCGAAGGGTTTGTAAGTTTGTGGAAGTTTTTCGGTTTACAGTATTGGCAACAACTACCCCCTTAAACCTTAACTCCCTTTTTTCTATCGAAGTTACCCACAACTTCAACAAGCGAAAGAGTATTAAAAGTCATCTTCCTGGTCAACCCACCTTTACGCGCAACACCAACTCCGAAATGCATATCATGATAACCCTCTTTCCGGTGTGCATCCGGATTGATTGAGATCATTACATTTTTTTCTAGCGCATACGGGATCCATCTCCAGTCAATGTCAAGGCGGTAAGGATTTGCATTCAATTCGATAATAACATTGTTCGCAGCACAGGCATCAATTATTTTCTTGTGATCGATCGGGTAACCGGGACGTGATAAAAGCAGTCGGCCGGTCGGATGCCCCAGAATGGTCGTATACGGATTTTCAATTGCCTTGATCAGCCTTGCTGTTGCTTTTGCTTCATCCATTCTTAAATTAGAGTGAACAGAGGCAACAACAAAATCAAATGAATTCAGTACATCATTTGTATAATCAAGTTCTCCGCTGGATAAAATATCAGATTCAATTCCTTTCAAGATCCTGAAAGGAGCAAGTGTTTTATTCAACTTATCAATTTCCTGATGTTGTAAAATGATCTTCTCTTCGCTCAGACCATTGGCATAAAAAGCACTCTTACTGTGATCACAGATTCCCAGATACTCATAGCCGAGTTCCTTGCAGTAAAGAGCCATGTCCTTCAAGGTATCATTTCCATCACTGTAAGTTGAATGATTATGTAAAATACCTTTCAGGTCCTTTTCTTCAATCAGATCTTCGAAATCACTTTTATTCAGGAGCTCGAATTCAACTACTCCTTCGCGTAGCTCAGGAATAAAATAGGGGAGTCCGGCTGATTCGTAAATTTCCTCTTCGGAATAATATGTTTTTATCAGATCAACCTGATAATCGCTTTCTAGTTTTTCTAAATGCGATCCGGAAGCGCTGGTAATAAAAAGTACATTCTGAAGTAGTTCTTCCGAGCATAAATAAAAAATAACAGGAATAGTTTCCTGAAAGACCAATGTTGCAGTACGGACATTGATTCCGCTTTTTGTATCTGCACTAATTACCGGAAGTTGTTCTTTGAAAAGTTCAGATGCTGAAACAAACTTTTGAAATTCATTTTCATTTGCATCCGTTACGAACTCAATGGAAGTAATGATCTCACATTTTCTTCTGGTTTGTCCTGAAATTAGAAGTTCTGCCTTCGGTAAAGTAATTTTATATTCTTTAATAATTTCTTCAGAAACAAATTCTGCAATCGGATATAAACAGTTTTTTGCATTTGAAATCCTGAATTCAATGGAATCCCTGATCAGTTTTTGAGTTTTTTCTCCAAAACCTTTCTGTGTTATCAATCTGTTTTCATTGCAAGCATAAAGTAATTCTCCAACCGATTCGATCTCCATCTCTTTCCAGAGCTGTAAAACTTTTTTTGGTCCGATACCTTTTATGCCTAGCATTTCGATAACTCCTGCAGGTGTTTTCGAAACCAGTTCATCAAGATCAGCAAAACTTTGTCTTTTAAGATAGTCTGAGATCTTTGCCTGTAATCCCTTTCCGATTCCTTCAATGGATGCCATTTCAATTTCATCCATTGAAGAAAGAGGTGCACTCAATTTTTCAATCTTGAATGCAGCATTTTGCATTGAACGAATTTTAAATGGATTCTCCGAGTGGAGTTCCATTAACTGCGATGCCAGCCGAAAAGCCTTTGCGATCTGACGGTTGGTAATAGTCATCAGGCTATCAGCGAATCGTTATGGAAAAAGGCAGTCTGGCCTGAACACCTTGCATATTTACAACTGCTTCTGCTTCTTTATAATAAGAATAGGCAGTACCTAGTTCATTCTTAAAAGCTGAGATCTTCGCTTCTTCACCAAGATCTTCCATTAGTTGTTTCATGAAATCCTTTTGTTCCGGCAAAGAGATCGTTCTGTGTTTATCAAGTTTTGCAAGCTTCGCTGCAATTTCAATTGCTGCATCCAGTCCTCCGATCTCGTCAACCAGACCAAGAGTTTTTGCATCGGTTCCGCTCCATACACGACCTTGTCCTATACTGTCAACGGATGCTTTATCCATTTTTCTTCCTTCAGAAACATGCGTGATAAACGTATCATAGATCTTCTCCACACTTTCCTGTATTATCGCCCGTTCTTCTGTTGTCATAGGGAAAAATACACTTCCAATGGTTGAATGTTTCCCTGTTCGTACCGAGTCGAACGTTACACCCAGTTTGTTGTTGAACATTTTTTGTGCATTGAATAAAAGTCCGAACACTCCAATAGAACCTGTAATGGTTGTTGGTTGAGCAACGATCTTATCTGCTGCGCATGCAATGTAATATCCGCCTGATGCAGCATAATCTCCCATTGAAACTACGAAAGGTTTTGCTTTTTTTGCAAGAATGGTTTCTCTCCAGATCACATCCGATGCAAGCGCACTTCCGCCCGGTGAATTCACCCGCAGGACAATTGCTTTGATCGTCGTATCCAGTCTTGCTTTTCTAATCGCTTCAGCAACTTTGTCTGATCCCATCTGATCTTCTCCACCTTTACCACTGACGATTTCACCGGTTGCATAAACAACTGCAATTTTTTTAGCAGAGAATTCTTTTATGGCAGGAAGCGATTGTGAGTATTTTTTCAGATCAACAAATTTTACTTTTTCATTACTGTCAAGATTGGTTTTCTTTTTCAGTTCATCCAGCACTTCGTCATAATAAGATAACTGATCAACGAATTTAGCATCCAGAGCTTCCTGTCCGCTTCTTGTTCCCAGATTGTCAGCTACATTCTGAACTTCCTGAACGGAAAGTTTTCTTGATTCTGCAATGTCTTTTACAAATTGATTCCATAGACTGGAAATAAATGCCTGACTCTGCTGACGGTTCTCAGGACTCATTTTGTCAAGTATGAAAGGTTCGACCGCGCTTTTAAATTTTCCATGTCGGATAACTTCCGGCTGCAATTCCAATTTTTCTAGAGTTCCTTTAAGGAACATTAGTTCTGCGCGGAATCCTCTGAAATCAATATCGCCTTCGGGATACAGGTAGACTTTATCTGCAAGTGATGCCAGATAATATTCACCTTGCGAATAACTTTCGCTGTACGCATATATGAATTTCTTTGATGATTTAAAATCGAGAATTGCATTTCTGATCTCTTCAACAGTAGCTATACCTGCTTGTAAGGAATTTAAGTTTATGAACAAACCATCGATCTTCGGGTCTGTTTTTGCTTCCTTGATACTTCTTAGGATGTCATCAAGACCTATTCCTTTGTTGATTGAAATTCCGGAAAGACCTATGTCTTCAATCGGGTTTTTCGAAGTTCTCTCCCTGATGTTTCCGTCAAGGTTGATCTGCAGAACAGAGTGCTCTTTGATTTTCACTTTTTCATTTTCACTCATCCCGCCGATCATACTACTGATAATTGTAATGAGGAAAATGATGATCAGGAATCCGGAGATAAAGAAGCCGGCGATCGAAGCCAGCATGAATTTGAAGAACTGTTTCATATACTTTAGTTAGAAGCGCAAAGTTAAATTAATTGCTTTGTCTTTCATAAGATTTGAAGTAGGTTTGAAAAAAAATAATGATGGAGGCGGTATTACTTTTAGGGACAAATCTGAATGATAAGATCAGGAATCTGGGAATAGCACGGAAGAACATCATTGAACGTATCGGAAAGATAGAATGTGAATCGGAAACCTACATGACTGCTCCATGGGGAAATACTGAACAGGACGATTTTCTCAATAAAGTTATCGTAGTTAATACAATGTTAAGTCCGGGGAAACTTTTAGAAGAGTTGCTTGACATTGAAAAAGAAATGGGCAGGGTACGGACTGTAAAATGGGCGCCACGTCTGATCGATCTCGATATACTTTACTTTGGTGATATGGTAATCAATCAACACGGACTCACTATCCCACATCCTTCAATACAGGACCGGCGTTTTGTATTGGTGCCACTTGTGGAGATCTTACCGGATTTTATTCATCCGGTGCTTCATTTATCTAATGCTGAATTACTTGCTGAAACCCCGGATAATTCCGAAGTTTTTCTTCATGAAAATGGAAAATGATCGGATTTAAAAGCGATTTTCGCGGAGCAAAATGCTACCATGGCCAAAAAGTTGAAATATGATTATATCGTAGTCGAAGGCAATATCGGAACCGGAAAAACTTCACTTGCCGGACGATTATCATCTGATTTCAATACCCGGCTGATCCTGGAACGTTTTGCGGATAATCCTTTTCTGCCATTATTCTATGAACAACCGCAGCGATATGCATTTCCATTGGAGTTGTCATTTTTAGCCGACAGGTATCAGCAGCTCAATGATGAATTGGCATCACCTGAACTTTTCAGACAGCAGACTATTTCAGATTATCTGTTGAGCAAATCGCTCATCTTTGCCAATATTACACTCAAAAACGACGAAAATCAGCTATATCAGCGGCTTTTTCATATTATAAATCCACATTTGCCCAAACCGGATCTGTTGGTTTATCTGCATAAAGACATAGAAAAATTGCGGAGCAATATCAAAAGCAGAGGTCGTGATTACGAGCAGAATATCAGCAACGACTACCTTGAAAATCTTGAAAAAGGATATTGGGAGTTTTTCAAGCAGCAGGATGGTTTTCCGATTTTAGTGATTGATACGAATAATGTGGACTTTGTTAAGAATGATTCAGATTACCGGAAGATCCTGGATCTACTGGAAAAGGACTATTCACCGGGGATTCACAGGGTCCTGTTTGAGCAGGTTTCCTGAATTCATTCACCAAATTGACTTGCTTTTAGCCTGGGCTTTCTTAAATTTGCATAACGTGCAGCCCTTGTAAACAGAGGCTTCCGTACATGAACACAATCTACTGCAAAATGAAAATCTTTACATTCATCCTTTCACTGTTGATGATCAGCAGCGTTGAGAAGGTTACGGCTCAAACTGTAGTTACTCAGGATAGCGCCCGCGTAAGTATCAAAAGCGATAAAATGCCTTATATAAGTCATTTTAATAACTGGGATATCGGTGCACACATCGGACTAACTTATCCTAATACGGATATTGCTGCTTCGACAATTACAGCTTCGAACGTTAAACGCGAAATGGCTTTCGGGCTGGACGTAACGAAATTCCTGACTCATTCTTTTGCCTTCCAGGCGAGATTCATGACTGGAAAAATGAGCGGTGTAGATGGTAACAAACCTCAATACAGATACAATACCGATGTTCACTACGATCTTACGATCAATGCTTACTTCCAGTTAGGAAATGTTGCTTTTTTGAAAAGAACACCGAACCTTGCTATTTATGGTGCTGTTGGTGCCGGTGTGATCAAGTATACACCGCATGTATATATTGATGGCGGCAAAGAAGAACTTACCGGAATCTATTCACAATACCAGCAGGCATTTGACACAGTTGATTACGCAAATACATCTGAACTGATCATTCCATTTACAGTTGGAGTTAAATACAGGATCGCAAAACATTTTTCTCTTAATGCTGAATACAGCCTTCGTACAACGAACAGCGACAGACTTGATGGCTGGTATAAATTATTATCTGAAGACGATGATTATTCTTATTTAAGTCTTGGACTAACATATCACATCGGTAAAAAGGAACACGTTGCAGAATGGTTCAATCCAATGCACAGTGTTTATGCTGATCTGTATGACATGAAAGACAAAGTTGATCTGATGTCGAAGGATACCGATAAAGATGGTGTTGCTGATATGTTCGATCGTGAACCGGATACTCCTGAAGGAGCAAAAGTCTATGGCGATGGTACTTCAGTGGATTCAGATAACGATGGTGTTCCTGATATCAATGATGCAGAACCGTTCTCTGCTAAGCTTGCAAAAGTAGATGCAAATGGAAGAGAGATCGATACTGATGGAGATGGAATTCCTGACGTAAGAGATATGGAGCCTGCTACTTCAAAAGGTAGTCTGGTGAACAATGCAGGAGTTACTATACAGAATGGTCCAGGAGTACGTAAAGGTGGAGAATCTTCTATCATGGCTTCAAGTGGATATCTTCCTTCAATTTTCTTTGCTCTTGACAGCGATGTGATCACCAAGAAATATGATGAAACACTTGCTTCAATTGCATTGGTGATGAAAAAGAATCCTGACCTTAAATTTATTCTTACAGGAAATTGTGATATGCGTGCAAGTGTTGAGTACAATGTTAAACTTGGAAAACGCCGCGCAGAAGCTGTGAAGAAACATCTTGTAAAACGATACAATATCGATCCTGATCGTCTAAGCACTGCAACATTAGGTAAAGACGATCCTATCACAGGAGCTCATCCTATGAATCGCAGGGTGGATTTGTCGATAGATGATAAATGATTTTAACTCGTAATTCGGGATTCGTAATTCGGATCCCGAATTACGAATTATAATTCGCGGGAAAATTCCCAGACTACGATCCCCACACAAACAGAAATATTTATTGAGTGCTTCGTGCCACTTTGTGGTATTTCAATCGCATGATCACAGAGAGACAGGGCTGCTTCGCTTACGCCATTGATCTCGTGTCCGAAAACAAATGCATATTTTTTATTTGAATCTTTCCTGAATTCGTTAAGCATAATTCCACCTTCGGCCTGCTCAATGGCGATTATTGTGTAGCCCTCTTTTTTCAGAATTTCTATAGCGGTGGTCACGTCTTTTTCATACTTCCAGGTAACCGAATCTTCGGCACCGAGTGCCGTTTTATGGATCTCCCGGTGCGGAGGAGTAGCAGTGATTCCACACAAATAGATTGATTGGCAACGAAATGCATCGGCAGTCCGGAAGGCTGATCCGATGTTGTTCAGACTCCTGACGTCATCCAGAATAAGGACGATCGGACGTTTTTCTGCTGACTTAAAATCATCAACAGTGAGTCTACCCAACTCATCATTTTGTATCTTGCGCATGGAAAGAATAATTAGTGCAAATAAGCAAAAACTTGTTGAAGGAAGAAACAAAATCAGGAGTTGTTGAAACTCCGCTTATGAAACAATATTTCAGCATCAAGGCGAAATATCCTGAAGCGCTGCTCTTATTCCGCGTTGGTGATTTCTATGAAACCTTTGGTGAGGATGCAGTGAAAGCTTCCGGAATCCTTGGAATTGTCCTCACAAAGAGAGCCAATGGCAGTGCTACGTACGTTGAACTTGCAGGATTTCCACATCATTCATTAGACACTTATCTGCCACGCTTAGTGCGCGCCGGTTTAAGGGTAGCGATCTGTGATCAGCTGGAAGATCCAAAACTTACCAAGAAGATCGTTAAACGCGGAGTGACAGAACTGGTAAGTCCCGGAGTTTCTTACAACGATAAGATCCTTGATCATAAAAAAAATAATTTTCTTGCCGCTTTACATTTCGACGGTAAATCAACAGGAATTGCATTCGTTGATATCAGCACCGGTGAATTTCTTGTCGCGGAGGGAAACCTGGCTTATATTGAAAAACTCCTTCAGAATTTTAATCCGAATGAGATCATTTATTCCAAATCATTTAAAAAGGATTTCAATGAAAGATATGGATCGCGGTTCTATAATTTCAGTCTCGACGAATGGATCTTTCAGGAAGATTATGCAAATGAATTGCTGTTGAAACATTTCGGAACAGTTTCACTGAAAGGTTTTGGGATTCATGAAATGCCGGCAGCGATCATTGCTGCAGGTGCAGCATTGTATTATGTTTCCGATACGCGTCAGGAACAACTTAAGCACATCAGCGGCATCTCAAGAATTGAAGAAGATCTCTATGTGTGGCTCGATAAATTTACGATCAGGAATCTCGAACTCATCGACAGCAGCAACGAAAATGCAGTTGCTCTGATCGATGTCATTGATCAGACACTTACTCCGATGGGAAGCCGCTTGCTGAAAAGATGGCTGTTACTTCCCTTGAAAGATAAACCAGTGATCGAGGAACGACAGCATGCTGTCAGCTATTTTCTGGATCGTCCGGAATTTTCTTCTATCATTTCCGGACATCTCAAACAAGTCGGCGACCTTGAGCGACTGATCTCCAAAGTAGCACTGGGTAAGATCTCACCACGTGAAGTTCAGCAGTTACGCCGTTCAATCGAAATGGTGAATTCCATTCGTGAAATGTGCCTGAATTCAGATAACCCTGCCATCCGTGTGATCGCTGATCAACTGAATAGCTGTCAATTGATAAAGGAGAGGATCTCTAAAGAATTACATCCTGATGCGCCCGTGATGGTGAACAAAGGTGGTGTCATCAATGAAGGTGTTTCGGATGAACTTGATGAGCTGAGAAATATTTCCCTGAATGGAAAAGATTATTTGTTGAAAGTACAACAGCGCGAATCTGAAAAGACAGGAATCTCTTCACTGAAAGTCGGTTTCAATAATGTGTTCGGATATTTTCTTGAGGTCACACATACACATAAGGATAAGGTTCCTGCTGAATGGACACGCAAGCAAACGCTTACGAATGCTGAACGATATATAACAGAAGAACTTAAAATTTACGAAGAGAAAATTCTCGGTGCGGAGGAACGGATCCTAGCCCTTGAAACCAAACTCTTCAATGATCTGGTTCAGTCCATACTCGAGTATATTCAACCGATCCAGTTGAATGCATCACTGATCGCAAAAATTGATTGCCTGCAATCATTTGCTGATACTGCTCAGAAGAATAATTATGTGAGACCACAGATCAGTGAAGGAAAAATTATTGATATAAGAAATGGACGGCATCCCGTAATTGAAAAGCAATTGCCTCCGGGAGAAAAATTTATTGCCAACGATATATACCTGGATCCTGAAACTCAGCAGATCCTGATGATCACAGGTCCTAACATGTCAGGAAAGTCCGCAATTCTTCGTCAGACTGCCCTTATTACACTGCTTGCACAGACCGGAAGTTTTGTTCCGGCTTCTTCTGCGGAGATCGGAATTGTCGATAAGATCTTTACACGTGTAGGTGCAAGTGATAATATTTCCAGCGGTGAATCAACCTTTATGGTTGAGATGAATGAAACAGCAAGTATTCTTCACAATATCTCCGACAGAAGTCTGATCCTGCTGGATGAGATCGGAAGAGGTACTTCAACTTACGATGGTATCAGTATTGCTTGGGCAATTGCTGAATACCTGCATGAAAATTCTCAGGCAAAACCAAAAACTCTTTTTGCAACGCATTATCATGAACTGAATGAAATGGCCGGAACCATGCCTCGTATCCGGAACTTTCATGTCACGGTAAAGGAACTCGCTCATACTGTTGTCTTCCTGCGCAAACTTGTTCAGGGAGGTAGCGAACATTCCTTTGGAATACATGTTGCAAAGATGGCCGGTATTCCCTCTAAGGTGGTTCATCGTGCACAAGAAATGCTGAAGCACCTTGAAGCATCACGTTCAGAACCGGGTGCATCAAAAAAACTTTCTACTCCTTCTGATCTGCAACTCAGTTTTTTTAAGCTTGATGATCCTGTTCTTGAACAGATCCGGGAAGAGATCGTCAACATTGACATTGATAACCTCACTCCAATGCAGGCACTTACAAAGTTGAACGAGATCAGGAAGTTGGTGGGAGGTAAGTGAAGGTTTTTATTAATTCGGAATTTTTAACTCGAAGACTCTTTACTATACTAACGTATCAATAACAATTGATACGTTATTTTTGCACATATACAGTTATTTCGTTTTGCTGAAATGTAAATTCAATATTACGATTTTTCAAAAAAATGACCATTTTGGGAGCGGGAAGACTACGGTATTTTATCAGTAGTTCTACGGTATTTTTATCCATGAAATTAGCTTTTTAGTTCAAATTCCAAATGTCTGTGTTACACGACGTGTTACACTTCCGAAAGTTACTTGCAGGTTCAGTAATCCTTGCATTACTTTGAATCAAATTCAAAAGAAATATGGCATTTACAGGTACAGAAGACAATAAAATAACCTTTGAAGAAGGTGGAGTAATGACTAGTGAATATCGAAAAACAGTTCCGCCGGGTTCGATAATCGCAAATTTTTACAGTAAAGAATCCATAAATAAATTACTGGACCAACCCGGTTGCGTTGGTATAAGAGCATATTTTGCTCTGAATGCAGATAAGTTGCCCTGTCTTGTAATCGTTGGAGTGACTGAAGATGAAAATGATCAAATAGGACCCGAGTATAATTGCATGGATAATGGAAACCCTTGTCCAATAGGTTGTAGTACCCCCAACATTTTAAATTCTTGAACCGCTTTGTTTACATTTTATAATTTTAATACCTTGGGTGGCGCAGCATCCAAGGTTTTTATTTTATGACAGTTTACAAGATATTTCTTGATTTAATAGCAATGGTGCCTGTTGTACCAATCTATTATTTGGGAAAAATTGTTTATGAAAAATTAGAACCTGAAATTAAAATTTACTGGTATTTCCTCCTTTTCTCCTATGCAACCCAGCTTTTGATGACTATAACAAGTATTTATAAGATGCATAATTTAGCTATTAGTATGTTGTATCAGCTGATAGAATATACTACATTATGTCTGATATTTTATTTGTGGAATTCCGAAAAAACAATTCGGTTAATTATTATGTTGTTCCTTGTAATAAATATAATTTCGTGGATATATTATTTCACGGGGAAAAATATTGATTATTCGGTTACAATAGATAAATATCTCAGGAACGCTATTTTAATTCCTTTGTCATTTTTAACTGCATACAAATTTGCTGTAGAAAGTAAAAGGGATTTACTGCAGGATATAAAGTTCTGGATAATCGGTGGAATACTTGTAAATGTCACGCTCACTTCTTTCACTCAGTTGATGCAGTCTTATACACTACATATTCACGAACTAAACCCTTTGTATAGTCACTTCTTATTACTTGCAAACACTATTGCCGCTCTAATGTTCATAAAAGGATTCCTATGCTTGAAAGTACAAATGAAATCATCTGGTTCTTAGGATTAGTCGTAATTGTTATACTTTGCCTGCTGATATTTTTCCTTGCTATTATGGTGAAGAATTATAGGATCAGACAAAAAGCAGAAAGCGATATCAAAGATGCAATTATCAATACTCAGGAAAATGAACAGAACCGGATTGCAGAAGATCTGCACGATGATATCGGTCCAATGTTATCTGCAATTAAATTGCAGGTGTCAGCACTTGTGGATGCTGAAAAGGACGAACTTAATGAATCGTTAAGCACTATTGATGGTTACCTGAATCAGGCTATCAATAGTGTGAGAGCAGTTGCCAGAAATCTTTCATCGCAATTAATATTAAAGTTTGGGCTCGAACAATCACTCAGAGACAATATCAGTATTGTTTCGTCTCTCAAAAGAGTGAATATAAATTTTGATTTTAAACTGAAAGGGTATAAATTGCATGCAAGTCAGGAAATAAATTTTTACAGAATTCTCAGAGAAATGCTGAATAATTCTGTAAAGCACTCTAACTGCGAAAATATCCGGATCGCTTTGATTTATAATGATCAATCGATTTTACTTTCCTACACTGATGATGGGAAGACTGATTCTAATGGGGATTCGTCAAAAAGTATGGGGCAAATTAATATTAGGAATCGGGTGAATTTGCTAAACGGTGTCATAAAGAAATTCTCAGATGATTTTACTGTCGGTGCTAACTATGAATTTGTTTTTCCTGTAGTAAACAGTAATTTATGAATGAAACAATAAAGCTGATCATAGCAGATGATCATCCTATTTTCAGAGATGGTTTGAATGTTGTCTTGAAACGACACGATTTTATTTCCAAGATCACCCAGGCTTCAGATGGATTAGAAGTTATTCGTTTACTTGAATCAGAAGCATATAATGTTATTCTGATGGATATCAAAATGGAGCCAATGAATGGAGTTCAGGCAACAGAGATCATCCGAAGCAGATTTCCGGAAGTGAAAATTATTGCATTATCCATGTTTGGCGAAGAAAGATATATTAATGAAATGATCTCCAAAGGAGCTTCTGGTTATCTGCTCAAGAACAGTGATAAGTCCGAAATAATTCAAGCCATAAAAAATGTAATAAAAGGCAAAACATATTTTTCGAAAGAAGTGGCAGATTTTATTGTCGAAAAAATTGTTGAAGAGAAATCAAGGAATAGCGAGACGTTCAGGTATTCTGAGGACCGCATGAGAGAAGTGATCTTTTTAGTGAGCCATGAAAAAACATCAAAAGAGATTGCTACTTTGATGAATCTCTCAGTTCGTACAATCGATGATTGCAGAATAGAGGTCATGAAGAAAACAAATAGCAAGAGTGCCATTGGTGTTCTAAAATATGCAATGCAACATGGTATCTTTGATGATGTTATCCTGAAAGGTAAATTCGGACTCTGAACCATCCATTCGGTTAATCTGCTGTTTTTTATTTAATTTCACAGCAGCAAATTATTTTCATGTCAATCCCGGAATTCATAGAAAAAGCTCAGCAATCATTCGAAGCGCACTCTACTACTGAACGTGCACCTGAAATGAAAGCATACATGAAAGATCAGTTTGAGTTTCTCGGTTTGAGCCGCCCGGAAAGAAATGAAGTCCAGAAAAAACTCTTGCCTCAATTTCCAATTCAGGACGCAATTACTCTGGAAACTGTCGTGAGGAAATTATGGAAACTGAACTTCAGGGAATATCATTATCTCGCCTTGGATATTCTTGCCGCAAAAAAGAAACTCATCCCTCAATTGAATTTCGGATTTTTAAATTTTCTGGTTGAAAATAATCAATGGTGGGATTCCATCGACACGATCAGCTCTAAAGTAATTGCTCCATACTACCTATTCCATAAGAAAGCATATAGATCAGATCTTAAAGTCTGGTGGGAATCCGATGATTTCTGGAAACGCAGAGTATGTATAATTTTTCAACTGAAATTTAAAGATAAGACGGATCTTGATTTTCTGAGTAAAAGAATTCTTGAGAATACTTCATCGAAAGAATTTTTTCTTCAGAAAGCTATCGGATGGTCGCTACGGGAATATAGTAAAACCGATCCTGATTGGGTAACTGCCTTCGTGGAAAAAAATGAATTGAAACCGCTGAGCAGGAGAGAGGCTTTACGGTTAATGATAAATGAATAATAAAAAAAGAAAAAAGAGAAGAGAGGGGGAAAGAATTTTTTAGTTCAAAAAATTCTGGTATCAGAATTCTCACTTGAAGTCAGGTCAAGAATTGCTACTTATCACTTACTACTTACCATCAAATGAACCGGAAAGATTTCCTTAAACTTCTAACAGCATCATCAGCACTTATGACACTTGGATCACTAAAATCCCTTGCCGATTCTTTGGAACGAACGGATAAAAAAATGCCTGCATTATTTGTCGGACATGGTTCACCAATGAATGGAATAGAAACGAATAAATTTTCCCAAACCTGGTTACGACTCGCAAAGGAAATCCCGGTGCCTAAGGCAGTGCTTTGCATTTCTGCACACTGGCTCACGAAAGGAACACATGTAACTGCCATGGAAAAACCGAAAACAATTCATGACTTTGGTGGATTTCCACAGGCGCTATTTGATGTTCAGTATCCTGCTCCGGGTGATCCTGCGCTTGCTGCTGAGACTAAAAAGATCATTTCAACTACCAGTGTTGGTTTGGATCATGACTGGGGACTGGATCACGGGACATGGTCTGTGGTCAGACAAATGTATCCTGAAGCTAAAATTCCTGTTCTGCAATTAAGTATCGACTATCATCAGCCGGCCCAGTATCATTATGATCTTGCAAAACAGTTGAGCAGCCTCCGAAAGAAAGGAGTATTGATCATTGGTAGTGGAAATATGGTGCATAATCTGGGCATGGTGGATTTCAGCCGACTCAACAATTCTGATTATGGATTTGACTGGGCACTTGAAATGAATTCTTATTTCAAAAAGAAAATACTTGAACGCGATCATGCTTCTCTGATCAACTGGCAAAATATCGGTAAAGCAGCCCAGCTTGCAATACCAACACCGGATCATTACTATCCTTTGATCTATACACTGGCCCTTCAGGAAAAAGACGAAGAGGTTTCTTTCTTCAATGACAATGCTGTGGGCGGGTCCCTGACGATGACCTCCGTAAAGTTAGGGTAGAACTGAAATTTGATTATTTCCTCAATTTTTACCACCTTTATTCGATCATATTGATATATGGCATTCATTTCACCTCAAAACCTTCTTGATTCACTGGTAAATTCTCCATTTTTTGAAGATTTACCAAGAAATGTCGTTGAAGCCCTTTGTAAAAAGCTGACCATTGTAGAAATGGAAGCGAATTATGAGGTGATCAACAAGGGCGACGATGGTGATTCTATGTATATCATCCTCTCCGGAAAAGTGAAGGTCCATGACCAGCATTTGACATTGACTGAACTGGCTGCAGGAGCTGTATTCGGTGAAATGGCTCTGATCGATAACAGTACCCGTTCAATGTCAGTTTCAACGCTCACTCAATGCCAGTTAGGAGTTTTAAGCAGAGAAGATTTTTATGATGTCATGAAAAATTATCCTGACATCTTTAAATATCTGATCTCAACATTGAGCAATCGTTTAAGGAATCAGAATGAAGTCCTGCTAAATCAATACAGGAAACGTGAGAATGAATTGACTGAATTAGTCAAAGCGCGAACAGAAGAACTGGAGAAAAGAAACAATGAACTTTCCGATGCGCTGGAAGAACTTCGTCATTCACAGGTGATGATCATTCGCCAGGCAAAGCTTGCTTCACTCGGTGAACTGATCTCCGATATCGCACATGAGATTCAGAATCCACTTAACTTCGTTACCAATTTCTCTGAATTGTCGATGGAATTGATCGATGAACTGAAGCATGATAAAAAATTTGAATCCGACGATGAAGCGTTGAAGGATCTTTCACAGATCAGCGAAAAGATCAATCATCACGGTAAGAGGGCAGAGGCTATCCTGAAAAGTATGCTCAAGCATCATCGTAATGAACGTCGTCACATGGAACAAGGTGATGTTAATTCAATTTCTGAAGAAGCAATTAAAGTTGCAGTGTATTCGATCAAAACCCGGTTGCCTGATTTTAAATTTGAAATTGAAAAAGATCTGGATAAAAAAATTCCTTTAATTGAATTGGTAAAGCACGATATTTTCCGGCTGGTAGTAAACTTGCTGGATAATTCCTTTTATTCTACCAATGAAAAAGCTTCCATAGCTCTTCAGAATAATGAAAATTATACAGCAAGAATAAAAGTCGAAACAAGATTGCTGAACGACAACGTAAATCTGTATGTAACAGATAATGGAATTGGTGTTGATCCAGCTATAAAAGAAAAGATCTTTCAGCCATTTTATACTACCAAACCTGCAGGCGAGGGTACGGGACTCGGACTTTCATTAAGTTTCGATATCGTTACAGCACATGGCGGTAAGATCGATTTTGTATCAACTCCGGAGAAAACTATTTTTCATATTGAACTTCCTGCATCCATTGTAAAGAGCAAGAAAAAGTAACGTACTTTTTTTCTAAGCCCCGTATTCCTTAAATATCTTATTCAGTCTTTTTAACATTAATGCCAGCATGAGTGTTGCAAACATCAGTAATGCAAAATTGACAAGGAAGTAATTAGCTTTATCATCATAAGTATCCCACATCTTTGCGAGGATACCGCTGAGTTTATTTCCCAATGAAGTGGCAAGACTCCAGCCTCCCATCATCATTGCTGTGATCCTGGTAGGAGATAATTTGGAAACTAGACTAAGTCCCATAGGACTTAAAAATAATTCACCAATAGTAATGATACCGTAAGATGAGATCAGCCACCATGAACTTGATTTGATGTCGCCATCACCACAAACATAGACAGCAACAACCATTATCAGTGTTGACAGTCCGCTTACAAATAATCCCAGACAGATCTTTCCAGGTGTGGTCGGCTCCTTTCGCCTGCTTCTAAGGAAGCTGAAGAAGGCAATGACCAAAGGTGTTAATGCTACAACGAAAAATGGATTGATACTCTGAAAAAGTTCTGTCGATACTAATTTTTTTTCATCACCTTCTTTTAATTGTGATACATTATCATTTTTGAAATACGCCGGATACGCAAGTCCGCGGACAGGATTCCCGGCTTCATCTTTAATTTTTTTGAATTGATGATCTAAGAGGTAGGTCGAATCTTGTTTGTATACTACAGTTTCATTTAGTTTCAATGCAGAAGTTAGCGGTTCAATAATTTGTGGAGTCTCACGGTTAGTATAGTATTGAGCCCATGTTGTGAGAGCTGTTCCGTTTTGTTTGAACACGGCCCAGAAAATAACTACAACTGCAAATATCGAAAGCAGTGCGCCTATCGGTTTCTTCTCCTTCTCACTTGCCCTGAAATATAATGATGCATAAAATGCTACAACAGGTACGGAGCCAAGTAAGAATGCATCTGAACTATCGCTTCCAAAAATATTTCCCGGAATAAGCCATGCACCTATACCGATCAAAATTGCAGGTAACAGAACCTGATACAAAACCTTTATCACCGGAGTATCTTCCTTTGTCGCCGGTTTGATAATATCGACGTGCTTATAATGTTTGTTCCCAAGTATAAAGACACCGACGCCAATGAACATTCCTATTCCGGCTGCAGCGAAAGCTTCTGACCAGCCATAAGAATTTCTTAAAAATGCAGCAAAGAAATTACAAATGAATGCACCAATATTAATTCCCATGTAAAAAATATTGTATCCGCTATCCTTTAATGGCTTATACGAACCTTCAGAATACAGACTCCCTAAAATGGTTGTGATATTAGGTTTGAAGAATCCATTACCAAGAATAATGAGGATCATTGCTGTATAAAATGCACCCATACCGCTGATCGCTAAACACAAATAGCCTAATCCCATTAATGAACCTCCTAAAATGATTGATCGGCGATAGCCGAGTAATCTGTCTGCCAGCAATCCACCGATAAAAGGAGTAAGATAATTTAGAGCAATAAAAGTTCCGAATATATCAGCTGCCTGTTCCCTGTCAAAATTTAATCCGCCTTTTTCAAAATCAGTCATGTAAAGGACGAAGATCCCTATCATCAGATAGTAACCAAATCGTTCCCACATTTCAGTAAAAAATAAATAAGGCAATCCTTTTGGATGCTTTCCGAGTGCGCTCATAAAGATAGTTTGTGGGGTCAAATTAGGATTAATTCGTTGTATTCACAAATAAATTACTGCAAGTCAACAGGAATTAACATTATGTATTTCCATAAAAAAATCTATTTTTACTCCATATTCACAAAACCAACATGAAGAAATTACTACTCTTATGCCTGTACTGTTTTGCAATTGCAAATGTAAGTGGCCAGAATAATTCCGCTAAGCTTTCTCCGCTAACCAGAATATTTCTGAAAGAAAATAATTTACAAGGCGATAAATTTATTCCTTCGTCGAAATTTGTTTATAAAAACATCAATGGTCGCATCTATGTCAGCGCAATTATTAAGGTCAGGCCTGAATTTGATGAAGCACAATTTAATCTGAACAATGTAATCGTCGGAACAAAAGCCGGATTGATCCGGACTGTACAGATCCCTGTTTCCGGACTATCAAGATTTGTAAAAGTTGCAGGTCTTGATTATGTTCAGATCGATGAACCGGTTTTCCCAACACTTGATAATGCCCGAATTGATACACGGGTTGATTCTGTCCACAATGGTTTTTCTCTTCCTATGCGTTACAATGGTGATGGTATTGTGATGGGTGTTGTCGATGTCGGCTTTGATTTCAGACACCCGGCATTTTTTGATACTACAGGTGTGAATTACAGAGTAAAAAAAGTATGGTTACAAAAAGATAATTCGGGTACTGCACCTGCTGGCTATGCTTATGGTACTGAAGAAACGGATTCTGTTTCATTATGGAATATCGGAACGGATGCTATCAATGCTACACATGGTACTCACGTTGCAGGTATCTGCGCCGGCTCAGGTTACCGGAGTCAGACAAGTCACAGGAGATTCAGGGGAGTCGGTTATAAAACTGATCTTGTAATGGTTGGTATCACACCTACAAAAGATCAATGGATCAACACCGGTGTTTCTGATATGATAGATGGAATACAATATATTTTTGATTATGCTACATCTGTAAGTAAACCTGCCGTAGTCAACTTAAGTTGGGGTAGTCCGCTGGGTCCGCATGACGGAACCGGATTGTTTAGTCAGGCATTGGATAATCTGACTGGACCGGGCAGAATTTTTGTCTGCTCCGCAGGTAATAATGGCGAAGACTCTATTCATATTCAGAAGCAATTCTCACCATCAGATACTCTGGTCAGGACTTTTCTTTCTATTGCAGATAGTCCGGAAGGACAAAAGACCTGGGTTGACATCTGGGGAGAGGCTGGAAAATCATTTTGTGTGGATATTTCACTCATCAATAATTCTGTCGTTTCTTCTACCGGCACAATTTGTCTAGATGATAGCGTGCACACTTTGTCTTTACCAGGTACAAACAATGATACCTGCTTCATAACAATTGTTACAGCTGCCAGTGAATTCAATGGTAAACCAAGGATCTTTGTTGACTTTGATAACAGAGCAACAGATTCAATTCAGATTTCAATTACTGCCACAGACGGCTTGATCAATATGTGGAATAGTTTTGTTTCAAATACCAGCGGATATTATGGTGCATTCAGAAGTTATAATAAACCGGATGCAGTGAATGGCGATTTTGAATTAACTGTTTCGGATATTGCAAGTACAAATTCAGCTATCAGTGTTGGTGCTTATGCTTCAAAGATTCAATGGACAAACATTCTTGGTTCATCATATTCGTATTCAGGCTATGTGGCAAAAGGAAATCTTGTTCCTTTCTCCAGTCACGGACCTACCTCTGATGGAAGAGTGAAACCTGATATTACAGGGCCTGGAATGACTCTGGGTTCATCGATCAGTTCATACGATAGTTCATTTATGGTAGGCGGAGACAGCTATCTTTTTGTCATCAATAAATTTCATGACATCGCCAATAATCATGATTATCCCTATGGAATGCTAAGCGGAACTTCTATGTCATCTCCTGCAGTGTCAGGGATCACTTCGCTTTTACTTCAGGTAAAACCTGATCTTTCGCCGCAGGAAATAAAAGATATTTATACTCTTACTGCTATCAAGGATAACTTCACGGGAGTCATTCCTGTTGGTGGTAACAATACCTGGGGTAATGGAAAAGTAAACGCAATCGGTTCTGTGATGCGTGCAGTTCAGTTGGTAACGAATGTAAACACAATTTCTAATACCGGAATTGCATGCAGCGTTTTTCCAAATCCCAATGCCGGAAATTTCTCCATCGATTATCAGGGTGCTTCTTCGGGAAATCTGCATCTTGATTGTTTTGATCTGACAGGAAAGTTAGTGACAAGTGCTGACTGGAAAACAACGGAAGGATATAATTCAAATGTCTTTAACTGGTCAGGTATTTCCAATGGTGCTTATTATCTTCATATTTCCGGAAAGGAAGGTCGGGCCGTAATTAAAATGATCATTGCACGCTGATATCATGAAAGAAGTGTAAGAAAAGAACAGTTATTAGGTCATTTTATTTGTCATCGTGATTAAATTGCCTGTTGCCGGAATTAACACCGTCGGCATTCAGAGTTTTCATAGAACCACCATGCACAGATCTTTAAATGTCGCACATTTATTATTCAGCCTGATATTACTATTGTCGATTCCATCCGGTATTCAGGCTCAGACCATCGATACTGAAGCATTCAGACCGGAAATTGATTCGCTGAATGGCAAATTATTGTTCATGACCGAATGCCATGAAGTCAGAACAAATTATGCGGAACATCAGGCAGTAATATCAAAGATCACTGCCGGATTTACATCATCAGATACACTGAATGTATTTCTTGAAGCTCCTTTTACATTGACGTATTTTATTAATCAGTATGTAGCCGGAAAGAATCGCATTTTAGTTGATTCAATTTTAAGGAATGATCCCTACAAGATTGAATTTTATTTTTCAATGCGGAAGCTGAAAAAGAATATCCGTTTCATTGGAGCCGATTTCGAATATGATCAGGGAAAGCCCGGAGGCAGATTCGAATCATTTAAATTATATTTCGATGACCTGAAAAAAGTTTTTGAAACTGCAGGGATTGATCTGAGTGTAATAAAGTCATTTATTTATGGAATTAAAGTACAGGGACTTGAAGAAGCTGATTTTTATACTTTCAAAAAATATATTCAGAAGTTAAGTATCAATCAGGCTGATCCGGTTTTGAAGAGTAAACTGAAAGAAGCGAATTTTGTCTTGGCAGCTTTGCAATCACATGAAAAACCGGATGTGCGTGATAAGGCTTATTATAGTCGTATTCTAGAACTGATCAAGTCAGGAGTTTCTGTTTCGGACAATATAAATATTATGAGTTTCGGAAGTGCCCATGGCAACCCTTATAACGAAAAATGTTTGTATTCGAAACTGAATTCAGAAGATGATTCACCTTTCAAGGGCAAGGTTGATATCTTTGCTAATATTTATTATAATTCTTTATCATACGGAAGTTATAATGATAAAAGTATTGTTTTGGAAACGGTTGGATTGTATTATGGTTCAAAAGAGGATAAACAGATTATCGACCTTGTCTTAAAGAATTATAAACCGGAAATTGATAACAGTTTTACAATTGTGAAAAATGATCTGGTATCTGAATTCAAGGATGTCGATAAAGTCCGGTACTGGGGCATACACTATAAGATCAAGTAAGCAGAATTTTGTTTAAAGGAAATTTCCCACTTCCCTGACTTCACCTGCTTTCAGTTCGCCGAGTTGATTTTCACCTACTCTTACACGTATAAGTCGTAATGTTGGAAAACCGGCCGCAGCTGTCATTTTCCGGACCTGCCTGTTCTTTCCTTCTGTAAGTGTAATTGAAACCCAGCTAGTCGGGCCATGCCTGTCGTCTCTGATCTTTTTTGCCCTTGGCGGAAAGCCGGGGTCTTCATTCAATTTGTAGACTTTGCATGGCAAGGTCTGGTATTTAACGTCCCTAATGCCGATTTCAACACCTTCGGCAAGTTGCTTCATCGCTTCTTCTGTGATCAGACCGTCCACCTGAGCAAAATACTCTTTCTCCACTTTCTTGCTGCGGACATTCTCGCTCATTTTTCCGTCGGTTGTAAGAAGTAAGAGCCCTTCACTATCTTCATCCAGTCGTCCTATTGCCATGATCCCTTCCGGAAATTCACCTAATTCTCCCAGCAACCTTTTCTTCTTCAGATCACAGGAGAACTGACTCAGATAACCAAATGGTTTGTGAATAATGAAATGCTTGTGTTCTGACATTAATTTAATTCGGTTAATGAAATTTAAATCGGACTGCAAGTTACATCTTCTGTGAGACAAATGCCTAAACAAGATTGTAAAAATAGATGCTTGTATTTCGTAAAGAACTGATTTTTTTATCCTCGATTAGGTATAAAAAAAATGCCTGCAATTATGCAGGCATTTTGTAACGTGTTCTTTATTTATCAATCAATTAATCACCAATTTCGATACTGTTTTATTTTTGTTGCTTTCAACTGAAACAGTGTAAATTCCTTTTCGAAGATCTTCTACTGAAAATGAAAGTTTGGCACCGTTCATTTTTTCTGTTTTTACAATTTGTCCCAGACTGTTGGTAATGTTCACCTGATACTCTGTGTTTATAGTCGTAGGCTCTATATTCAAAAAGTCTGATGCCGGATTTGGGTACATATTGAAATTTGATTCCGGATTTTCACCAACTGAAGTGGTGTTGTTCAGAAGGATAACTGTACCATCTGCCAGTACAGCAATTAAACCAAATGCAGCACCATTCTGGTTTGTCGCAGGACTTAAGAAACCAGATGCAAGGATCACAGCAGATTTTCCTGCCAAACCTGATAATGGTGCATTGAAACTTGCAACGATAGTAGTGTTGTCACTACCCGGAGTGATATCCAGTGTGTAATCAGCAGGTGGAACTGTCAGGTATGGGGTGATGTTTGAATAGGAAGCATTGTCAACAAGTACATTTCCACCAACAACTACATCTACTGTAGGCGCATCAGTTGCGCCATGTATAACGCGAAAATCAATATCAGTCGGAGTAATTGCCTGTTCCAGCATCTGGTCTTGCAGGAACAATGTAAAGCCGGTTGAAGCTGCATCCGGATTTGGATCAAACGTCGCCGGATTTAATACACCATTTGCAACAGCCAGATATGTTCCGCCGTTTGCCAGTGTAACTTCAAAATTCTTCAGTGTATCGGATGCAGATGTACTTGTTCCGGGTGCCACACCAATGTTTAATACAACACTTGCCGGAACATCGATGAATGGTGTAGCTGTTCTGAATTCAAAGTTGTCGAGTAACAGGTTTCCATTTACGTATACGTCCACTGAAGAAGCAGCAGGGTCAGCAGCATTGTGAATTACCTGTAAGCGGGCAGTGCTCAATGCTGGAAATTCTACTACAGTACCATTTGCCAATGCTGCAAAGAGTCCGAATGCCGGACCATTTTGGTTGGTTGACGGGTCGAGAAATCCTGAAGCAAAAACAACAGCACTTCCACCTGCCAATCCGGAAAGATCTGCTTCAAAGGAAGCAACAATAGGCGAACCGGCTGCAGGAGTTACATCTAAAATATAACTTGATGGTGGAACTGATAAATAACCTGAGATCCCTCCGTAAGTCACGTTGTCAATTAACGTAGCAACATTTCTTGCCAGTACATCAACTGTTGGTGCATCAGAAGATCCGTGAACTGCAATAAAATCAACTAGTCCGGCTGAATCAGCAGAACTTTTGATGTTGTCCTGAATGAACAATGTAAATGCAGTTGATTGTGCGTCAGGATTCATTGCAAAATTCATTGGGTCAAGTACACCATTGGCAACTGCGATGTAACGTTGTCCCATCATTAAAGTAACCGGGAAATTTTTTAATGTGTCACTGACACTACTGCTGTTCCCGGGAGCAACTCCTATATCTAATAATGTACCAGAAGGGACAGAAAGAAATGGAGTTGCAGTCCTGAAAGTAAAATTGTCAAGTGTCAATGTTCCATTCACATAAACATCTACAGTCTCGGCTGCAGGATCAGCCGCATTGTGAATGATCTGAATTTCGGCTTGTCCGAAAGATTCAAGTGTGCCTGTTGTTAATAGGCCGGCAACAATTAAGTTTAGAAATTGTTTTTTCATTTTGTTAGTTTATTTGAGGTTAGAGATTCAGCTGTTTGAACTTTTGAACAATTATTGATGTATATAGTTTTTACCGGATTAAAAAAAATTGAGATCCATTTTCAGAGACCTTCCTGTGCTTTGATCATTTTTATTTGATAAATGAGAGTTTTAATAAGATTTGTCATTTAATGCAAGGATCTATATCAGTTATATTTTAAGATCAAATGACTAACTTTAGTGTCTGTAACAATTTTAGTCAGTATGGATTATAAAGATTATTATAAAATATTGGGAGTAGCTAAATCAGCTTCACAGGACGAAATAAAGAAAGCCTTCAGGAAACTGGCAGTGAAGTATCATCCTGATAAAAATCCGGGTGACAAAAAAGCGGAAGAAAAGTTCAAGGAGATCAATGAAGCAAATGAAGTTTTAGGAGATCCCGAAAAACGCAGGAAGTACGATGATCTGGGTGCCAACTGGAATTCTTATCAACAAGGCGGCGGCGATGGTAATTTTGATTGGGGAAAATGGTCAGCGCAGGGGCAACAAGGACGGAGCAGAGATCAAGGCGGAGATTTTTTTGGCGGTTCCGGAAATTTCTCTGATTTTTTTGAGTCGATCTTTGGTGGCAGGGGCGGAAGTGGACGTGGTCCCGGACAAGCTTCCGGCAGACCGATGAAAGGCCAGGATCAGGAGGCTGAAATGGCCATAACGTTGGAAGATGCATACAATGGAACTACCAAACAGATCGTATTGAACGGTCAGAAAATTAATATGAACCTTAAACCTGGAATCTATGATGGAATGGTTCTTCGGATGAAAGGCAAAGGTTCGCCTGGAAGAAACGGCGGTGAAGCAGGAGATTTACATATCACTTTCAATCTCGCAAAGCATCCTGTTTTTGAAGTGAAAGGAAATGACCTGCATTTTGAAGAACCGCTTGACCTCTTCACTGCTTTGTTAGGAGGAAAAATTGAAATTAAAATTTTCAATAAAACAATCAAAATTCCGGTACCTGCCGGTACTGACAGCGGTAAGATCTTCCGTTTAAATGGACTTGGCATGCCTTTCTATAATAAACCGGAGGTGCGTGGTGATGCATATGTAAAAATGAAAATTGTTGTCCCAAAAAATTTAACAGAGAAAGAAAAAGAATTGATCTTAAAGTGGTCGCAAATTCAAAAATCATAACCGATGTCAAAATTCAATGATATAATTAATTCAGAAGTTCCAACCCTTGTAGATTTTTCTGCAACGTGGTGTGGCCCTTGTAAAATGATGGAACCAATTCTGCAGAATCTTTCAAAAAAGATCGGAAGTACTGCACGAATCCTTAAGGTTGATATTGATAAAAATCCAGCTGTGGCAAACCTTTATAAAATACAAAGTGTACCAACACTTTTACTCTTTGTGAAAGGTGAAATAAAATGGAGGCAATCTGGGGTGGTCAACGAACAACAGTTGGCTGAAGTTATTTCAAAAGTTTCATAGCTGACAAATATTAACCTGCCTATTAATTTTTACCTTAACTACATTTGAGTTCTATATGTTCACATATCAATCAGCAGAAGAAGTTGTAAGATTAATTAAAGATAATGAAAGGGTCTTTGTTCATGGAGGAGCGGCAACACCGGGCCTTCTGATCAATGAACTGTCTGCACGGAATAAAAAAGTATCCAACATTGAGATCGTCCACATTCATACTGAAGGGGAATCAAAATATTCTTCTCCTGAATTCAAGGATTCATTTCACATCAACAGTTTTTTTATCGGAGCAAATCTTCGTTCATCTGTCAATTCTTCAAATGTACAGTATGTCCCGGTTTTCCTGAGTGAAATTCCCGCCTTGTTCCGAAAAGGTGTTATGCCAATCAATACAGCCCTGATTCAAGTCTCACCACCGGATCAACATGGTTATTGTTCTCTTGGCGTTTCAGTTGATATTGCAAAAGCTGCAACTGATGTAGCTCAGAAAATTATTGCTCTTGTCAATCCGAAAATGCCCCGCTCTCATGGCGATGGACAAATTCATTTCAGTAAGATCACAGCTGCTGTATTTCATGATCATGAACTGTTTGAATTAAAACAACCGGAATCCAGCGAAACAGAACTGGCTATCGGAAAATTTATTTCGGAAATAATCGAAGATGGAGCTACCCTGCAGATGGGAATTGGTGGAATTCCAAATGCTGTTCTGCAATGTCTGAACGGTCATAAGGATCTTGGTATTCATACTGAAATGTTTTCTGACGGAATACTGCCATTGATCGAGAAGGGAATAATAAATGGACGGATGAAAAAAAAGCATACAGGAAAAATTGTAAGTGCATTTGCAATGGGCACAAAGAAACTGTATGATTTTATAAATGACAATCCAATGGTGGCATTACTGGATGTCTCTTATGTAAATGATACAACTGTTATTCGTAAAAATGATAAGATGACGGCGATCAACAGTGCTGTGGAGATCGATCTAACCGGACAAGTATGTTCTGACTCCATTGGTAACAGGATTATCAGCGGAGTAGGAGGTCAAATGGATTTTATAAGAGGTGCTTCGCTCAGCGAAGGAGGAAAGCCGATCATTGCCATATCATCAGTTACTTCGAAAGGTGAATCGAAAATTGTTCCGATCCTCAAACCCGGAGCCGGAGTAGTGACCACAAGAGCCCATGTTCATTATGTTGCCACAGAGTTCGGTATTGTTGATCTTTATGGGAAAAATCTTGGTCAAAGAGCAAAGGCGCTCATTTCAATTGCGCATCCTGACCACCGCGAAGGTCTTTCCCGGAAAGCATTTGAATATTATGGAAGCTGATTATTTTCGTGATTACGGAAAAATTCATTCCATATTCAATTTCTGTAAATTAAGTTTAAGTTTGTGTTATGAATGCCATGGAACCGAAATTCAGACCTGAAGTACCGAAGGCTTCGATTTATGATAAATTGCCAAAAGCAATGATCGTATTTTTAAGTGAAGCCGGAGCTATTTCGAGATTTGCAGGTAAATTTTTCAAACAGGTTTTCAAAGCTCCTTTTGAATGGAGAGAGGTATTCAGACAATCATTCGAGATAGGTAACCGTTCGCTTTCTCTTGTAGCGATCACTTCTTTTATCATTGGATTGGTCCTGACTTTACAGTCCCGGCCAACGCTGGTAGAGTTTGGTGCTGAAGCATGGTTGCCTTCAATGGTAGGCATCAGTATTATCAGAGAGATCGGACCGGTTGTAATAGCATTGATCTGCGCAGGAAAAATTGGTTCAAGCATCGGTGCCGAACTTGGTTCAATGAAGGTAACGGAACAGATCGACGCTATGGAGGTCAGTGGGACAAATCCATTCAAGTATATAGTTGTAACCCGGATATTAAGTACAACTCTTACTATTCCCATACTGATCATTATCGGTGACGCAGTTGCATTGTATGGATCTTATCTGGCTGTGAATATCAGGGGCTCAGTAAGCCTGAACTTTTTTTTCAAACAGGTATTTGATAGTCTTGAATTCAGCGATATCATTCCTGCATTCATCAAAACATTCTTCTTTGGATTCGCAATAGGATTGATAGGTTGTTATAAAGGCTATAATTCCAATAAAGGGACTGAAGGCGTAGGAAGGTCCGCTAATTCTTCTGTCGTAATCGGATCTTTACTGGTCTTTGTAATCGACCTGATCGCTGTTCAAATAACTGAATTCTTCGGATATTTATGAAAGAAGCTGCTGCAGAAATTCAATCTAATCGCTCCGCTAAAGATGGAGAGCCGGTGATCGAAGTTGCCGGACTTTTCAAATCGTTTGGGAATAATCATGTTCTCAATGATTTCAACCTTACGATCAATCGTGGCGAGAATGTGGTGGTACTGGGAAAATCCGGTTGCGGTAAATCAGTTTTGATTAAATGTATCATCGGATTACTACCATATGATGCCGGTTCAATAAAAGTCTTTGGTAAAGAGATCGCTTCTTTAAGTCAGTTTGAACTTGATGAATTACGTGCACGGATCGGTTTCGTTTTTCAAAGCAGTGCATTATATGATAGCATGACTGTAAGAGAGAACCTTGAATTTGCTTTACGAAGACATGGAAAACACAAGTCTAAGGCAGAAGCCTTTGCACTGGTGCAGGAGACACTCAATGATGTTGGATTGTTAAATGCAATAGACCTGATGCCATCTGAACTTTCAGGCGGAATGAGAAAGAGAATTGGACTTGCAAGATCATTGATTCTGCATCCTGAAATAATGTTGTACGACGAACCCACTACAG
This sequence comes from Bacteroidota bacterium, assembly GCA_049363815.1. Classification (GTDB taxonomy): domain Bacteria; phylum Bacteroidota; class Bacteroidia; order AKYH767-A; family 2013-40CM-41-45; genus JADKIH01. Next base: position 49,754 of record JBMQEM010000208.1, on the reverse strand, counting down.
GCCTCGACCCGATCACTTCAAGTGAGATCATTAACCTGATGTTGAATGTGCAGAAGAAATATAATACTTCCTCCATTATCATTTCACACGACATGCATTGTGCGCGATTGACAGGAGACAGGTTGCTTGTCATCGTCAATGGAATAAATTACAAACAAGGGACCTATGAAGAACTTAGTCAGATAAATGACCCTCAAACACATCCGTTTTTTGAATAACAATGAAATTAAGTTAGAATAAGATGAATAAAGAGATCTCCAGAAATATCCGTCTAGGCATTTTCGTAATCGCCGGAGCAGGATTACTGATATTCGGATTGTATTCGATTGGTAAAAGTAAAAGTATGTTTGGGAAGACATTCATACTCACATGTGAGTTTACTGATGTGAACGGACTGGCAGTCGGAAACAATGTTCGTTACTCAGGGATTGATGTAGGAACTGTAGACAAGATCGAATTCTCTAATGACTCAACAATAAAAGTTGCAATGGTGATCGATGAGAATTTTAAGAAGTATATCCGGTCCAATGCAATTGCTTCAATTGGTACTGATGGTTTGATGGGTAATAAACTTGTAAGCATAGCACCGGGAAGTTCAGATGTACCGCTCGTCGAAGACATGGGTGTTATCCGTTCTATCAAGATCGTAAATACTGAAGAAATGCTCAGAACCCTTGATGTAACAAATAATAATATTTCTACCATTACAAAGAATCTGAAAGAAATCACGGAGAACGTAAATAAAAGCCGTGGAACATTGTATACAATTTTGATGGATACAATGCTGGCCCGCGATGTTGAAAAGACATTGATGAATATACAATATGTAAGCCGCAATCTTGTCGAGACCTCAGGTCAACTTTCTGATATTACTAAAGAAGCTCATTCAGGAAAAGGTGTTCTTGGTATGATGATCAATGACAGTATTCTTTCCAATGATCTGCGTGCAGCTATTCTAAATGTGAAGAATGGAAGTGAAAAGTTTTCTCTCATCACAAATGATGTATCGGTTATTACCGGTCAGATAAATAAAGGTAATGGCGTTATGAATAGCTTGTTGGCGGATTCAATGATGGCAAAGGATCTTAGAAGTGCGCTTGTTAATATTGAAGCAGCTTCAAAAAAACTAGACCAGGATCTGGAAGCATTAAAGCATAGTATATTTCTCAGATCTTATTTCAGAAAAAAAGAGAGAGAAAAGAGCGCAGAATAATTTTTTAGACAAATTTCAACTGAATAGTTAAATTTGACCTATTATTCATTTACATCATTTACATTTCAGAATGAAAATCCTTATCGTTGAAGACGAATTGGAGTTGTTGAGCTCTATGAAAGAATATCTTTCAATGGAAGGATTTGTATGTGAAATCGCAGCTGATTATCATACGGCAAGTCAATTGATTTCAACTTATCAATATGATTGCATCATTATCGACATTACACTACCTGATAATAATGGTCTGCTTCTCATTGATGAGCTCAAAGCGATCAATACTGAAACCGGAATTATCATTGTCTCAGCAAAAAATTCGATTGATGACAGAGTATCAGGGCTGGCCAAAGGTTCCGATGATTACCTCACCAAACCGTTTCATCTGTCAGAATTAAATGCCAGATTAAAAGCACTGATCCGTCGGAAATACTTCAATGGTTCTGATATTATTAATTGTGGATCACTCCGGATAGATATTGCTACGAAAAAGTTATTTGTTAAGGAAACGGAAATTATACTGACTCAAAAGGAGTATGAGATCCTGATCTATCTCATTTCAGGAAAAGAAAAGGTGTTCACTAAGGAAGCAATTGCAGAACACCTTTGGGGCGATAGTATCGATCAGGCTGATTCATTTGGGTTTATATATACCCACATAAAAAATTTACGAAGAAAGATCACAGATGCCGGTGGAGCTGACCCTGTGAAAACTGTTTATGGTCTGGGTTATAAAATTGTTTGCGAATGAAATTATTAAACCGGGTTTCGGTCTACTATCTTGTAATTTCACTTTTGGTGTTCTCGTTTGGTGGGGTATTCTTTTATTTTGTTTTTAAGGACGAGATATACGAAGAACTTGATGAGCAGTTACGGGACGAAAAAAGAGACCTGGAAAGAATTCTTGCTAACAGCGATTCATTGGATGTTAAGTATCAAGGCGTGAATTTTTACATTGAATCGAAACCGACTTCTGCAACTTTCAAAACTGAGCGGAAAGATACAAGTATGATTCATCCGTTTGAAGGGGAACAACATTTCAGGCAATGGCGATTCAGCGTAGAGCAGAACAATAAGATCTATGCCGTAACACTCAGGAAGTCATTGATCGATGTTGAGGATCTTGCTGAACAGATCGCTATGGCCATGTTTTATGCATATCTGGCTTTCATTTTCATTTCAGTGGTTTTGAATTATGTCGTATTGAAACACATCTTTAACCCTTTTTATAAAACTCTGACTGCTCTTCGGAAGTATTCGCTCAATACATTGGTTCCTCTTCAATTTTCAAAGAGCAAAACAACAGAATTTAATCAACTGAATTCCGAACTCAGTGAATTAAGCAAAAGAATAATTTCTGATTACAGGAACATCAAGGAATTCAATCAGAATGCTTCGCATGAAATTCAGACTCCACTTGCAATTATTAAAAACAAACTGGAATTGCTGATGCAAAGCAATGAATTGAAAGAAGCTGATGCAGAATTGATCGTTTCATCCTACGAAACAACTCACCGGTTATCTAAATTGGTTCAATCACTGCTGTTACTGACGAAAATTGAGAATCACGAATTTGGAACATCAGAGAAAGTGAATCTTTTTCTCCTCACAAAAGAGTTGTCAGATCAAATGAATGAAGAATTTGATCTGAAAAATATTGTGGTCAAACTTGAAGCAGAATCTGATTTCGTTTGTACCATTCATTCATACCTCTCTGAAATCCTGATAAGGAATCTTTTGTCGAATGTTTTAAGATATACAGAGCCCGGAGGTAAGGTTGTAGTTCATTCAACCGCATCGGAACTCAAAATTTTAAATTCAGGTGTACCGTTTTCTTTTGAACCGGAATTGATCTTTAAAAGGTTTTTTTATGCCGGTAATTCCTCTGTGTCGCAGGGAATAGGATTGTCGCTTGCGAAAAAGATCGCAGAATCTTTTGAACTGACATTGGAATATTCATATCTTAATGGATTTCACTGCTTTACATTGAAGCGTTAACTTCAAATTTGCTTCAAATTTGCCGGATAATTTTGCAGTTAATAAAGAACAAAACCAATGTTTTTATTAAAACTGTAAAATGAAATCAATATTCAAGATTAGCTTAATTTCAATTTTGTGTCTGGGCGGATTCAGTATCATCGCCGGAAATGTTTTATCAGTTGATCCTCCGGTTGCCATTTCATCAAAGTTTAAGGAATTATATCCAACTGCTTCACTTGTACAATGGGAAATGGAAAAGGAAAACTATGAAGCGGAATTTATGGTTGAAGGCCGGGAGATAGAAGTACTGTTTTCACCAACAGGAATTTTGCTTTCGGAAGATAAAGAAGTTAAAGTTTCTGAAATTCCTGCACCGGTCATGCGATCATTCAACAAAGATTTCTCGGGTTTTAAAATTACACAAGCGTTTTTGCTATGGTCTAATGAACATGTTCAGTATAAACTTATCGCATCTTCATTGAAAGACAGGGTTCATATCTGGATGGATAATTCAGGAGCTATTGAATCTAAGAAAGTTTTTGCAAGAGAAAAGAAAGCACTTGTAAAAAGTGGTGCAATAAAAGGGTTTTCAGCTATTGATTCAAAATGGGAGCTTCCGGATGTACTGAGAGAAGTGAGTGGAGTTGCTATGCATAAAAATAACATTGTTGCCTGTGTTCAGGATGAACAGGGGACTGTATTCTTATATGATCTGACAAAGAAAAAAATTGTTGATTCTTTCAATTTTGGTGGCCCCGGAGATTATGAAGGGATCTCAATTGTGAACAATGATATTTACATTTTAAGAAGCGATGGTCAGTTAACTTGTGTCAGCAATTTTGAGTCTGAACAAAAAATTTCAACTTACTTTTTGAAGTTGCCTCAGGGTTTCCAGAATTTCGAAGGATTGTGTTATGACCGGCATAAAAACCGTTTGCTTATAGCGCCGCGTTTTTTTGATTCTGCTGACAGAACAACAAAAAATATTTATTCGTTCGATATCACAACAAAGAAATTTTCCGCTACCCCTGTCTATTCGATTAAATTATCGGACAAGATCTTTAATTCTGTTGTGACAAAAAAGGAGGCTTTGATTCCTTCTGAAATATTTGTGCATCCGGTAAGCGGAAAGATCTATCTGACTGATGCACGTAACAAATATATTCTGATCTCCGATCCGGGTGGAAGTCCTTTAAAATTGCTTCCTCTTGATCCATTGCTTTTTGCAAAAACGGAAGGTATCACAATGGACGCAGATGGTATGTTTTATCTTTCGAATGAAGGGAAAACAGGACCGGCTACTTTGATAAAAATTTCGCCGGAGAATTTTGATTGAACTAATAAATAAAAGTATGAAAATATATAATTCAGCCCTGCCGGCTTTCGCCGCAATGATTTCTCTTGTCTTGTCTTCCTGTGAAAAGGAAGCTGGTGAAGGCGGTACTTCAAAGATCACAGGAAAAGTTTATCAGATTCAGTATGATGCTTCTTTCCAAACAGCAGTAGATACTGTTCCGGCAAATGATGAGGATGTCTATATAATTTATGGAAATGAAGGAAGTACATATGATGACGATTTTAAGACAAGTTTTGATGGCAGCTTCAAGTTTGAATTTTTGCAAAAAGGAACTTATCGGCTTTTTGCATATTCTGATGATTCGACGGGTGCTTACAATGGAAATTTGAATCCGGAAAGCAGGGATGTTCCTGTCATTGTGGAAGTGTCGGTAAGTAACAACGGAGGTGAAGCAATCTCACCAACTATTTATATCTTAAAAAATAATCAATAATGAAGGTAGTAGTGCTAATGCATTTATTATTTCTGAGTTCGATTGTAAATGCTCAGAGTAAAAAAGACGTAATCAAGAATAAAATCAAAGCGATCAAGGTTGTTACGACGGTGATGAAACCGGATGGACAGGTTATTATTCCTGAGGTTTTTGAACGCTATGCGCCCAATGGAGAGATCACAGAGAAAATAGAGTATGATAAGGAAGGAAAAGTTAAGTCGCATGAAGCTTTTGTCTTCAATAAAAAAGGAGATGTTATTGAAGAGAAGATCTTTGATGAGAAATCTGCTCTTAAAAAACGCAGAGTTTCAACCTATAATGCCGATGGAGTCAAAACAGAGGAGAATCGTTATGATGGAAACGGCAAGCTTGTAGAAAGGGAAATGTATACTTATAATGCCAATGGTGACCGGACCATTGAACTTACTTTTAATGTGAAAGGGGAGTTGATACGGAAAGCGTTTATTCTCTATGATAAAAGGGGGTTGAAGACTGAAAAGAAAACAATGGATCCAAAGGATAAACTTCTGGACGTAAAAAAATATACATATGAATATTGATTTATTCTTTTCCTATGATTAAGAATTTTCGCCCGTACTTTATATTACTTTGTCTGGGTATTTCAAGCTCAGCTCTTTCCTCAAAACATGATTTTAGTTTCTGGTCATCTGTATCTTTGAAGCATAAATTTACTACGAAGTCGTCGGTCGAAGTTTCTTTTCAGGAGCGGCAAAACAGGAACCTACTCACTTCTGATTCATGGCTTGCAGAGGCAGGGTTTGAATACAAGTTTTCAAAGGATTTCAGTGCTTCAGTAAATTACAGATTTATTGCCAAGAATGAACTTGACTATTTTTCAAGCCGGCACAGGGGGTTCCTTGACCTGAAATATAAATTCAAATTCAGCAAGATCACAGTAAATTTACGGGAACGTATTCAGTCACAGATCAGGGATGTCTCTTCCAGCGAGACCGGAAAATTCCCTGAGTATGTTTCCCGGACAAAAGCGATTTTAAAACTTGATATCGGTGAACGATATTCACCTTATGTTTCAACTGAAATGTACTATCAGTTACGTGTGCCCGGTGAAAAATTCAATAGTATAAAACGGTTCAGGTACGAAACCGGAATCGATTACGAATTTAATCTTATTCATCAGTTAAATATCTTTTTCATGTATCAGCAGAATCTGACAGAACCGCTTAATGATGTAGTATCTGGGGTGGGATATACTTACAATTTTTAGCATTTTTTGAGGATCGGGTCGTAATTCTATGGATAATTAATTTTTCGGCTTTTATTCTTAAAGTTTGTTAAGAAGTAGGGGTATTCGTAAACAAAATATATCTTGCTTTCGATAAAATTCACCCTATTTATGAAACGACCGATCCGCTTATTAATTGCTTCGCTATTAATTGCAAATTCCTTTCAGTTAACAGCAGCAGAATCTGCCCTTCCTTCCAATTTCTTTTCAAAGAAACTGGATAACGGACTTGAAGTCCTGGTTATTGAGGACGCCTCCGTCCCTTTAGCGACCATTGAAATCTGTGTCCGCAACGGCAGTTATACCGAACCGCCGGAATACAATGGACTTTCTCATCTCTATGAGCACATGTTCTTCAAAGCAAACAAAGACTATCCTTCACAAGAGCAGTTTTTGGCTCGGGTTAAGGAACTTGGAGTTGTATTCAATGGTACAACCTCTAATGAGCGCGTCAATTATTATGTTACCCTTGGAAATTATAATCTGAAACCAGGCCTTGAATTTATCAATTCTGCCATTCGGTATCCTCTGTTCAGTCAGGAAGAAATGAAAAAAGAGAATGTAGTTGTAGATGGAGAATTCCAAAGGAATGAATCCAATCCTGTCTTTTTTCTTGTTCAGGAACTAAGCTATAAAATGTGGGGCGATCATTTTTGCAGAAAGAACCCGATTGGTGATCATTTCATCATTCAAACTGCCACTCCGGAAAAAATGAAGGTGATTCAGAATAAATTCTATCATCCGAATAATTCTTTGTTGTGTGTTGCTGGTGATGTGAACCACGATGAAGTTTTTGCAATGGCTGAATCAATTTTCGGAAGCTGGAAACCAACAACAGTTGATCCTTTCAAACGCTGGCCAATACCTGAAATGTATCCAATGGTTGGTCAGAACAATTTTATTGTAGTGAATGAAAATGCCAAGGCGCCTTTCATTGCTGCAGGAATGCATGGACCTGATACCAGAAACGACATCAAATCCACGTATGCTGCTGATGTTTTCTCATTCATTCTCGGACAAACAAATTCCAAATTGCAGAAAGCACTTGTAGAAGGTGGTTTGGCCTTCCAGTTAAATGTCGGTTATCAAACCTGTAAGTATACTGGTCCTATCCAGATCATAATGGTTCCGAATCCTGCAAAGATCAAGGAAGCTGTTAAGGTACTACAGGACCAAATGGCTCTCTGGGATACTGATGATTATTTTACAGACGAACAGCTTGAAACTGCAAAGAATCAATTAGAGATCGGAGAAGGTTTTGGAAAAGAAAAAACCTCTGAGTATATCCATACAATTACTTATTGGTGGTCATCAGCAAGCGTTGACTACTATACCAATTATGTTTCTAATCTCAGAAAAGTAACACGTCAGGACATTAAAGATTATGTCAGAAAATATATTAAAGGGCAACCATCTGCCTGGGGACTTTTAGTGAGTTCAGAAATGAAGGAAGCATTGAAAGTTGATGAAACAATTTTTGATCAGAAATAATCCATAATCAATAAACCGAAATCCAAAATGAAAAAGTTAAATTATATAATAACTCTTCTCTTAATAGCAGTAACATTTAATTCATCTGCTCAGAATGAGATCAAGAAACGCCCGCTTAAAAAGCAAGACATGGGTGTGAAGGAAATGATGGTTGATGGGATTAAGGTGATCTACAAACCGTCGACAAAAGATATCATCAGTATCGCATTATACGTAAAAGGCGGGACGTCCAACTATTCTAAGGAACAGGAAGGGATTGAATCGCTTACGATGAGCGTTCTGGCTGAGTCCGGATCTCAGAAATATCCGCGTGATAAATTCCACTCTGAACTGGAAGCTATGGGAACTTCTGTATACGCAGGGAGTGGTCAGGATAACAGCAAAGTAATAATGAATTGTCTGAAAAGTAAGTGGGACCAGTCATGGAATATTTTTGCCGATATGGTCATGCATCCTGCATTTGATGATAATACTTTCAACAATAAAAAAGAGGAAGCTATCAATAATTTGAAACAATCCGAAAGCGATCCCGATTCTCACATTGATGATCTGATCAATGTTGAAGTCTATAAAGGAACCAACTACAATAAAATGGTTGCCGGTACTGAAGGTTCTCTGACGAAACTTACTGTTAACGATCTGAAGAATTATTACAGTTCTTTAATAGCAAAAAATAAATTATTTGTAGTAGTTGTGGGAAATCTGAGCGAAGATGATATTAAAGCAAAAGTTAGCATGTTGAAAGGCATACCGATGGGTTCTGCACCAACAGTTGCTTCGTCTGACAAGCGTCCGGATTTTTCTTCTTCTTCTCTTTTCAAAGAAGACAGGAAACTGGCAACAAATTATATAAAAGGAATAATGGATTGTCCGAATCCCGGAGCTGCTGATTATATGGCAATGAAAATTGCAATTCAAATTTTAAGTGACCGTTTGTTCCTTGAGATCCGCACGAAGAGAAATTTATCGTATGCACCTTATTCTTATGTTGCCGGTCAAAAAAATCCATATAGCGCAATGTATGTTTCAACTACTGATCCGGGCCAATCTGTACAAGTTATGACCGATGAAGTAAAGAAGATCCGTAAGAATGGATTTGATGCAAAAGAGTTGACTGATAAAAAAGAGCAATATCTGACCAAATATTATATGAATCTGGAAACCAATAGTGCATTAGCTTCAACAATTGGTGACAATGAAAATCTGAGTACATGGAAGACTGCTACAAAGGTTTTAGATGAAGTACAGAAACTAAAATTAGAAGACATCAATGCTGCTTTCAGAAAATATACAAAATCTATCCGTTGGTTGTATCTTGGCGACACTGCGGGACTCGATGAAAAAGTGTTTACGCAGACTTTAGAATAAACCTTAAAGGTTTTAATTAGTTATATTGTTTAAGGGGTTTAAGTTGTTTAAGGTGGGCAGAAGCCCCTTAAGCACTTTAAACCCCTTAAACATTTAACTCATTCAAGGTTTCTCGGTAATCCGATACTTCATCCCCAGAGCCGCTTTCACCAGAAGAATTAAAACCGGGACTTCCACAAGCGGACCAATCACACCAACAAACGCCTGCGGTGAATGAATTCCAAAAACAGCAATTGAAACTGCAATGGCTAATTCAAAATTGTTTCCGGTTGCTGTAAATGCAACTGAAGTATTTTTATCATAAGGAACTTTCATCCATTTGCCTATAAGAAAACTGATGAAGAACATCAGGAAAAAGTAAATGATCAATGGTACTGCAACTTTCATGACGTCCATTGGCAATTCCAGAATAGCATCACCTTTTAAACTAAACATGAGTACGATTGTGAAAAGCAAGGCGTATAAAGTAATTGGTGAAATTCTTGGAATGAATCTGTGATTATACCAATCCCTGCCTTTTATTTTTATAAGGTAATGTCTGCTTAAAAATCCTGCAATGAACGGGATTCCCAGATATATAAATACACTCTGTGCAACTTCACTCATTGAAACATTCATATTGAATCCTTTCAGCCCGAATTTTTCCGGTAGCACATTTATAAATAGCCATGTATAGAAGCTATATGTAAGGACCTGAAAAATACTGTTAAGTGCTACAAGCAATGCTGCATATTCTCTGCTTCCTCCGGCAAGATCGTTCCAGACGATTACCATTGCAATACACCTGGCCAGACCGATCAGAATTAATCCGGCCATGTATTCAGGCTGATCTCTGAGGAAAATAATTGCAAGTGCAAACATCAGTAATGGCCCGATGATCCAGTTTAAAAATAGAGACAAGGAGATCAGTTTCTTGTCTTGAAATGCTTTCGGCAATAACGAGTAATCTACTTTTGCTAAAGGCGGATACATCATGAGAATAAGACCAACTGCTAATGGGATATTTGTCGTTCCAACTGAAAAAGCATTGGTGAGATCGGAAATCGCGGGGAAAAAGTATCCGAGTCCGACACCAACGATCATCGCAAGAAAGATCCATAGCGTTAAATACCTGTCGAGAAATTTTAATTTTGGTTGCATTTGATTAATTCAGGTTGTGTTTAGGTTCGCCAATAGTTCGTAAATATACGAATAATCTATAATTGACAACTAATCAAAAAAACCGATAAGAAGACCTTTGGCAAGCGCCCAGTTTTCGCGGTGAATACAGTATTTAGTCTTCGGCGGAGTGATCTCGCCATCAATTAATCCGGCATCTTTTAAAACCTTTAAATGCTGTGAAAGCGTACTATTAGCAATAGGCAGTTCATTTGCCATGTCGCCATGGTAGCAACTGGTCTGTTTTAGTAACAACTCAATGATCGCTACTCTCACCGGATGAGAAAGAGCATTAGCAAACCTTGATATTAAAAGTTCTTTTTCTGAATATTTTTGCTGCGTTTTCAATTAAGTACAAGTAAAGGTTCGTAAATGTACGAAGTATATTTCAGAACTCAGTCTTTTCGGAGGAATTGAAAAAAATATTACTTTAGTGGTGGTTGACAAAACCAAGATTCCCGTGAGCTATTACAAAAAGACTTACCTATGAAAAATGCCATAGTCATTTGTTTAATTTTTATCTGCTTCCTTTATACTGCCAACGCTCAGCCGGCAAAGAGGATCATGCTGGAAGAGTTCACAGGAACCTGGTGCGGAGGCTGCCCTGAAGGTACACTCCGAGGTGAAATTATTCATTCTTATTATCCGCAAGAGTGTATTCAGCTTGCATGGCATCGCCTGGATTCATTGACCATTCCGGAAGATAATGCTCTGCAATCCCGCTTCAATATCAACAGTTATCCGACAGCATTATTCAATCGTTACAGATACCAGAATTATCCATACAACCCTTTGTACACTTTATGGATGACCAACTACACACTACAGAGAAACATACATGCAATTGCATCGGTCTCGTTCAGCAATATGACCAGAAACGGTACTTCTTTTTCTGCCGATGTCAATGTTGAGTTTTATTCATTGCCCGAAAGCGGGATTCCGATGAAGATAAATATTTTACTCATCGAAGACAGCATTCCTGCGGTTGGTATACTGGAGCAAACTAATTATTCGTCTACAATTGAAAATGGAAACGATCCTTTACTGAACTGGAAGCATAATTCAGTAGTAAGAAAAGCTGTTGGTGGTGCCTGGGGTGTTGGGGGAGCAATACCTCCGATGGTAAATTTAGGTACAGTGTATTCGCAAACAATGAATTTCATTGCTGATCCTTCATGGAATCTTTCTTATATGCATGCAGTGGCTTATGTTGCCTATGATCAGGATACAACACAAAATCATTCACAGATCCTGAATGCAGAAGTCATTCATCTTGATAATTTTGTTTCTACAGGTGCAAACAATGTCCATGATAATTCAGTGATTTCAATTTTCCCGAACCCTGTTGCATCCGGAAGGAAGATCAATTTCGAATATCAATTAAAGAAAAGTTCGGAGATTGAAATTTCCATATTTAGTTCAAGTGGGGCTTTAGTTTCTCAACCATACAGGAGTTATGAAACAGCAGGAAGTCATACTTATCTCTGGTCTACTGAAAAAGCACTATCCTTTATGGCGAATGGAAATTATTTTGTACAAATTAAATCACAAGCCGGTGAATCGTTCATTCAGCAGTTTGTTGTGGAATAAAAAACCACAGTGGTTTAAGTGTTACACAGTTTTTTCACTATAAATTCCTTCAAATAAAATTTTTACACTCCGGTATATTCCTTTTTGGGTTTTTCTTCCTGAGAAACCAACAATTTCACTGTGAAAAGTTAATCAGATTTAAAGATTATCCTTGCGCATTTCAGGTAACTTTATAGCCGTTAAAGTTAAACTGACAGGTTTTCTGTCTCACACAGTATTATGAAGCAAATAAGTAAAACAGCTGAAGATATTTTGGCTCAAATGCGATCCTATTTTCAGGAAAATGCCGGAAAACGTCCCTATATCAATGAAGAGCCACTTCGTTCAGAACTTTTTACCTCCGGACAAATGGAGAAATATGGAAGGACGCTTGCTGAGACACATCGTTTAAGCTCGGAAAAAGGTAAGGATCTTGTGCTTCGTCGTCTTGCTGACAATGAAAAAACACTATTTGAAGTACAGACATTGCTTACTGAAGATGAGTTTGCCGAATCGCAGATCACGCCTGCCGGTGAATGGCTGGTCGATAATTTTTACCTTATTGAAGAGCATATCAGGACAGCTAAAAGACATTTACCTAAAGGCTATAGTGAAAATTTACCAAAACTTGCAAACAGAAGAGCAGCTGGACTGACTCGTGTATATGATATTGCACTGCAGATCATCTCTCACAGTGACGGCCGGATTGACATAGAGAATCTGAGTAGTTTTTTAAGATCATATCAGTCTGTTGCAAAACTAAAATTAGGAGAACTGTGGGCAATACCAATTATGCTCCGGCTTGCTTTGATCGAAAATCTCCGTCGTGTTTCTGCTAAAATAGCTATTGACAGAATTGACAGAAACCTTGCTGATACATGGGCAAAACGTTTAATTGAAACTGCCGAAAACGAACCCCGTGATCTTATCATCACAATAGCGGATATGACTCGCTCAAAGCCCCCGCTTGTAAGTCCTTTTATTGCTGAGTTAACCCGCCAGTTAAGTGGAAAAGGGCCCGGACTTGCGCTGGCACTTTCATGGATCGAACAACGATTAACTGAAAATGGATTAACGAGTATTGAATTGATCTCTGCTGAAAATCAAAAGCAGGCTGCTGATCAGGTTTCGGTAAAGAACAGTATCGATAGTTTACGCTTGTTGAGCGCAATGGACTGGCGTGATTTTGTTGAAGAGCATAGCGTGGTAGAACAGATCCTGCGAAAAGATCCTGCCGGAGTATATTCCAATATGGATTTTACCACCAGGGATCAGTTTCGACATGTAGTGGAACATGTATCGCAGCGTTCAAAGTTGTCAGAAGAACAAGTAGCGCAGATTGTTCTGAATCTGGCAAATGAAAGAGCTACTACTAATTCAAAGAATGATCGTCAGGCTCATGTTGGTTATTATCTGATCGGAAAAGGTCTGATGGAAACCAGACGCGCTGCAAAAATTCCGCAAACCTTTTTCAATAATTTTCGCTTCAGAGTAAGGAGGCGTGCATTGTTTTTATATCTGCTTACAATTTTCATTACTACATCTGTATTGACAGCCGGTGTTTTTTATCTGATACGTGATGAACAGATCGGAAAGTTGCTGATGCTCCTGATCCTTGGTCTTGCATTCATCAGTCTCAGCCAACTTGTAATTACATTGATCAATTTCTTTTCAACTTTAATTGTCAAACCGCGACTGCTCCCTCGTCTGGATTTTTCTGAAGGTATACCTGAAGAATTTCATACACTCGTGATCATTCCATCGATGCTTACTAATTCAAAGGATATCGATGAACTGGTTGAAGCTCTTGAAGTGCGGTATCTGGCAAACATGGATAAGAATCTTCAATTCGGTTTGCTGACTGACTTTACAGATGCCAAATCTGAAGAATTACCTAGCGATCAAAAGATGCTTGATCAGGTCAAAAGAGGAATTGAAGAACTGAATGTGAAATATGGATATAGCGAGAGTGAAATGTTCTTTTTATTCCATCGTCCAAGAAGATGGAATAAGGATGAAAAGATCTGGATGGGCTATGAAAGAAAGCGTGGAAAACTTGCTGAATTAAATGCCGTACTCCGTGGTCATGGTCATGATCGTTTTTCTCTGATCATTGGAAAAACAGATACACTGCTTGATATAAAATATGTCATCACTCTCGATGCAGATACCCAACTGCCTAGGGGCGCAGCATGGAAGTTGATTGCTTCAATGGCGCATCCGCTTAATCGTCCTGTGTATAATGAAAGGAAGCAGAGAGTGACTCAAGGATATGGAATCCTGCAGCCACGTGTTGCTGTGAGTTTGCCTGACATTACAGCTTCCAATTTTGCAAAACTACACGGAAATGAACCTGGAATAGATCCTTATACAAGGGCGTCTTCCGATGTTTATCAGGATTTGTTTTTTGAAGGTTCATTTATTGGAAAAGGAATTTATGATGTTGATATTTTCGAAAAAGCACTGGGAGGAAAATTTCCTGAGAACAGAATTTTAAGTCATGATCTTATTGAAGGTTGCTACATTAGATCAGGTCTTATCAGCGATGTGCAATTATTTGAGAAATATCCGAGTACATACAGGGCCGATGTTAAACGAAGGATGCGGTGGATTCGCGGTGACTGGCAGATAGCAGCATTCTTCACTCCATTTGTTCCGAATGTAAATCACAGATGGAAACGGAATACGCTCTCTGCTTTATCAAGGTGGAAGATCTTTGATAACATCCGCCGGAGCCTGGTTCCAATTGCACTTACCATTTTTATGTTATTATCATGGTTTATTCTTGATCAGCCTTTTTTCTGGACTCTTGTGGTGTCAAGCGTAATTGTTATGCCTGTGATCATCACTTCAGTCTGGCAGTTATTCAAACGGCAGAAGGATATTGTGTTTACACAACATATAATTTTATTCAGTCTTAATGCCAGTGGAGTGTTTGTGCAGATAATCTTTACTCTAATTTGTCTGCCTTATGAAGCGTTCTATACATTAATAGCAATTCTCCGTACGATATGGAGAATGGTGATCTCGCATAAGAAGTTGCTCGAATGGAACCCATCAGCAGTGGAAGAGAAAATGAATCCTGCAAGTCTTGCAGCTTCTTTCGCTTCGATGTGGTTTGAGCCGGCTCTTGCTCTTGGAGCATTCTATATTCTTTTGATTACTGCTCCGGAAAGAATTGCAATTGCTATTCCTATTCTTTTACTTTGGTTATCTGCGCCATTGGTAACATGGTGGATGAGTCGTCCGATCTCCCGGCAATCAAGTGCTCTTTCAGAAGATCAGATACTTTACCTGAGAGTACTCTCCAGAAAGACCTGGGGATTCTTCGAAAAATATGTTACGGAAGAAGACAACTGGTTGCCACCGGATAATTTTCAGGAAAAACCTGCTCCGGTAATTGCTCACAGAACATCACCAACCAACATCGGACTTTATCTTTTATCAAATCTTACCGCTGTCGATTTTGGATATATGTCTGTCAGCAGAATGTTGACAAGGACACAGCATACTTTTGACACCCTGAATATATTACCAAAGCACAACGGTCATTTGTATAACTGGTACGATACAGTATCTCTTGATCCACTGATGCCTAAGTATATTTCAACAGTTGATAATGGTAATCTCGTTGGTCATTTGCTGACACTTCGCCAGGGATTTTTGGAAATTCTTGACCAGAAAATTTTTGAACCAAAGATCTATCTCGGATTAAGGGATACTTTGATGGTCTTGCTTGAGCGGATTGAAGACAACGATAAAAGCAAGTTTAGTCCATTGCGGGATGCTATTGAAGCTGCATATAATTCACCTGATCAATCGTTGTCTGAAAACAAACAACGGTTAATAGAAATTACAGAAAAATTAGAACAAGCGCTTTCAGGAATAAATTCCGGAACCAATTCATTCGCTGAGTGGTGGAGAAAAATGTTGATCGAACAGATCGAAGGTATTCAGGAGAATATGTTGGTGCTGAAACCATGGTATCTTCTTGAAAATGCACCTGAGAATCTGAAGAACCTGATTGAAACACGAAATCCATCTCTGGTAGAGATCTCAAAAATTTCAATTTACCTGCCGAGAGAAATTAAAGCGAGAAGAGCTGAGGCTACAGCAGAAGAGAATGCATGGCTGGACTCATTCCTGATCGCACTTGAGGAATCAGGAAATCTTGCCGATGCCAGAATATCAATGATCGATGATCAGATCTTTGAATGTGATGAACTGTCAAATGTTGAATGGGATTTTCTTTACGATAAATCAAAACAATTATTCACGATCGGTTATAAGCCTGATGAATATCAACTTGATCCGAGTTTTTATGACCTGCTTGCATCTGAAAGCAGACTGGCAACTTTTGTAGGTATTGCACAAGGTAAGATTCCGGAAGAAAGCTGGTTTGCACTCGGTAGGTTGGTTTCTAATCCAGGACGTAAACCTGTATTGCTGTCGTGGAGCGGATCAATGTTCGAATATTTAATGCCACTTCTGGTAATGCCGAATTATGAAAATACATTACTCGACCGAACCTATAAGACTTCCGTTGCACGACAGATCGAGTATGGAAACCAGAGAGGTGTTCCGTGGGGAAATTCTGAATCCGGATATAACCTGACAGATATAAATTCAAATTATCAATATCATGCTTTTGGTACACCGGGACTCGGATTGAAGCGAGGCTTAGGTGAAGAACTTGTAATTGCCCCTTATGCGACTGCTATGGCATTGATGGTAGAGCCGGAGAAGTCTTGCAAGAATCTTGAACTGATGACGAGTGAAGGTTTCGAAGGTGATTTCGGTTTTTATGAAGCTGTTGATTATACTCCTGCAAGATTACCACGAGGACAATCAAATGCTATCATCTATTCATACATGGCCCACCACCAGGGGATGAGTTTACTTTCATTTGCTTATCTGCTTTTAAATCAGCCAATGCAAAGACGCTTTGAAGCTGAACCACGATTCAAAGCAAGTCTTTTGCTTTTGCAGGAAAGAATTCCGAAAGCGACATCTTATTATGCACACACTGCACCGACAACAGATAAGAATTTTGCAAAAGACGGATCAGAAGTGCGTGTTTTAAAGACTCCTAACACTCCGATTCCTGAAGTTCAGCTGTTGTCGAATGGAAGGTATCACGTGATGGTGACAAATTCAGGCGGTGGATATAGTCGGTGGAAAGATCTTGCTGTTACCAGATGGCGTGAAGATGCTACTTGTGACAACTGGGGAAATTTCTGTTACATCCGGGATCTCGATAATGATGTTTTCTGGTCTTCTACATTTCAGCCAAGCCTGAGAAAAGTAAAAAATTATGAAGTAGCTTTTTCTCAGAGCCGTGCTGATTTCAGAGGATCATTGAACCGTATCGAAACACATACTGAAATAGTGGTATCTCCTGAAGATGATATCGAAATGCGAAGATTAAATCTTTCGAATCACTCTGATCAGGTAAGAACCCTTGAGATCACAAGTTATTCTGAAGTTGTGCTGGCTTCTGCTGCTTCTGATGCAATGGCGCCAGCTTACAGTAATTTATTTGTGCAGACAGAAATTCAGAAATCAAATAATGCAATTATATGTACACGCCGTCCTCGTTCTGTAAGCGAACATCCGCCGTTTATGTTCCATATGATGTGTGCCGAAGGTGTGCGTGTAGAGCAGGTTTCATATGAGACAAGCAGAAACAAATTTGTAGGTCGCGGAAATACCCCCGCTAATCCTATCGCTATGCAAAATTCCGGACCTCTGTCTGGAAGCGAAGGTTCTGTCCTTGATCCAGTTGTTGCTATCCGTTACAAGGTTACTCTACGTCCGAGACAAAGCGTATCGATTGATTTTATAATTGGTATAGGAGAAAACAGAGAGATTTGTCAGTCGTTAATAGAAAAATATCAGGATCATCATCATAAAGACAGGATCTTTGAACTGGCATGGACGCATAATCAGGTAGTACTCCGCCATATCAATGCTACTGAATCTGACACACAATTGTACAGCAGGTTAGCCGGATCGGTGATTTTTGCTAATTCATTTTTACGTGCAAATCCGGCTATATTAATTAAGAACCAACGTGGTCAATCTGGCCTGTGGGGTTATTCTATTTCGGGAGATCTTCCTATTGTATTGTTGAAAGTTGCAGATCAGGAAAATGTTCAATTGGTAAAGCAATTGATTCAAGCGCATAACTACTGGCAGTTGAAAGGACTGAAAGTTGATCTTGTGATCTGGAATGAAGATCATGGCGGCTACCGTCAGCTATTACAGAATCAGATCCAGGCATTGATCGCTACAGAGGTTGCAGATAAGCCGGGTGGAATTTTTGTCCGCGCTTCTGATCAGATCTCCAATGAAGACAGAATTTTGTTCCAGACAGTTGCACGGGTTATTCTTAGCGATGAAGAAGGGACACTTCAGGATCATCTTGATCGTAAAGCAGCAGCAAAACTGAATATTCCTGCGCTTGTAACAACCATTCCTCCTGATACACAAAATAATCTCATCACTCAGCCGAAAGGATTGAAGTTCTTTAATGGACTTGGTGGATTTTCTCAGGATGGAAGTGAATACATTATTTCAGTTCACAATAAATTAAGGACTCCGGCTCCATGGTCAAATGTAATTGCCAATCCGAAATTCGGTACGGTCGTTTCAGAAAGTGGTCAGGCCTATACTTGGGCAGAGAATGCCCACGAATATCGGTTGACTCCATGGAACAATGATCCAATCAGTGATATTGGAGGTGAAGTATTTTATTTGCGGGATGAAGAATCGGGTCGTTTCTGGTCTACAACATTGTTACCGCGCCCGGGAAATTCATCATATACCGTCCGTCATGGAATGGGCTATAGTGTTTTTGAATATTCAGAAGAAGGTATTCAATCGGAAATGTGGGTCTATGTAGATATTGAAAGTGCCGTGAAGTTTACTGTGCTGAAGGTCAAAAATGCTTCCGGAAGGCCGCGTAAACTTTCTGCAACAGGATATACTGAATGGGTAATGGGAGACATGCGTCCGAAAAACGCAATGCACATTTTCAGTGAACTTGATACTGTTTCGGGGGCATTGATCGCAAAGAATCCATACAATACTGAATTCCCGGGACGCGTTACTTTCTTTGATGTGGATGAACGGAAGAAAACATTCACATCAGACAGAGCTGAATTCATAGGAAGAAATCAGTCACTGCAAAATCCTGATGCGATGAGTAAAGTAAAACTCTCCGGAAAACTTGGTGCAGGTTATGATCCTTGTGCTGCTATTCAGATCAATTTTGAATTAGATGAAGGCGAAGAAAAAGAGATCATTTTCAGATTGGGAACAGGAACCGATATCAATGATGCCTTGAATCTTATTAAGAATTTCAAAGGAAGTGATAAAGCAGCAACTGCATTGCAGAGAGTGCGTGACTTCTGGAAAAAGACTTTGGAGGCAATGCAAGTTCAGACTCCGGATGATGCAACGAATATCATCGCTAATTACTGGATCACCTATCAGACATTGTCATCCCGCTTATGGGGAAGAAGTGGTTATTATCAATCAGGTGGTGCCTTCGGTTTCAGAGATCAATTGCAGGATGTACTTTCACTCCTGCATGCACAACCGGAACTGGCACGCGAACAGATCTTACTTGCAGCATCGCGGCAGTTCAAAGAAGGAGATGTGCAGCATTGGTGGCATCCTCCTACAGGGCGTGGTGTGAGAACTCGTTGCTCGGATGACTTCTTATGGTTGCCTTATGTAACAATTCGTTATATCAAACAAACTGGAGACGACAAGATCCTGGATGAAATGATTTCATATCTCGAAGGCAGACATCTTAATCATGAAGAAGAATCATACTATGATCTTCCAATTCAATCAATGCAACGTGCATCATTGTACGACCATTGTGTAAAAGCTATTCAATATGGTTTCAGATATGGTGAACATGGTTTGCCTTTGATCGGAAGTGGTGACTGGAATGATGGTATGGATCAGGTTGGTAAACATGGAAAAGGCGAAAGTGTATGGTTGGGCTTCTTTATCTATGACATCTGTATGAACTTTATCGAGATCGCTCAAAGTCATCAGGATTTAGGATTTGCTGAACAATGTAAAGATGAAGCTGAAAAGTTAAAAGTGAATATAGAAAAGAATGCATGGGATGGAGAGTGGTATCGTCGTGCGTACTTTGATGACGGAACTCCGCTCGGCTCACATCTTAACGATGAATGTCAGATCGATTCGTTATCACAAAGCTGGTCTGTTATTTCAGGAGTTGCAGATAAAACCCGCGCGCTTACAGCAATGAATTCTGCTTACGCGAGACTGGTAAATAAGAAAGATAATATTATTTGTCTTCTGGATCCTGCATTTGATAAATCAGTAACTAATCCCGGATATATCAAAGGCTATGTTGCCGGAGTTCGGGAGAATGGCGGTCAATATTCTCATGCTGCAATTTGGATGATCATTGCATGGACAAAACTTGGTGATTCTGAAAAAGCGTGGGAGTTATTTAAAATGATCAATCCGATCAATCATGGCCGGACACCGGAAGAAATTGCAACATACAAAGTAGAACCATATGTGATGGCAGGTGATGTATACGCTGTTTCACCACATGAAGGTCATGGCGGCTGGACGTGGTACACCGGTTCTGCAGGATGGATGAATCAGCTGATCACAGATCATTTCTTCGGACTGAGAAAAGAAGGCGATAAACTTTCTTTTGTTCCGTGTGTTCCTGCAGAATGGGGGTCATTTAAAATTCACTACCGTTACAAAACTTCTGTTTACAACATTTCATTTACTCAGGATAGTGGAGTAGGCGAGATGACAGTAAAAGAAAACAATATCGCTTTCGATAATAATAAGATAGATTTGGTTGACGATGGGGCGACGCATGAGGTGAAGATTGTTTTATATAGAGGGAAATTGTAGAAGAAATTTCAAATTGCAAAAAGGTCTTTTGAGCATGACAGTTGGTCATCCTCGAAAGACCTTTTTTGATTCTAAGTTATACCTTAAAATCAAGGATGTATTTTGCATTTCAAAAAGGCATCTTCACCGTCAACCCATAAATAGAATCCTGGTTCTTAAGATAAATTACATCCAGACTAAAGCCAAATCCACCAAAACCTTCTACAACAAATCCTGTTTTAAATTTATTATGCAACGGTCCGGTCTTTTCATATGATTTCATAAATCCTGCCTGCAGACCTACCCATTTTGGTTCGGCTCCTGATATATTTGTCATCACTTTGAAGTCATAGGATGCTACCATATTCAGGTTTGTGAATTTTTCTGTTGACCAGTCAGCAAAGGAGCTGATCCCATAACTTACTCCTGTTTTAAGAAATGGAATTGAATATTTATTGTCGAAGATCAGATTCAGGTTAAATGAAGCAAATGGACTCCATCGGTTCCCTACTAAAGTTAGTCCGAATGAAGGCGAAAGTTCAAGATAGTCGGTCTTGTCACGCCCATGGTTTTTGATCATCCAGTGTTCATTCGTTTTTTCAATTTCTATCCGCGTACTTTGATTAATGACTTTTTTATTTTCAATTGCTGCTGCAAGCGCATCTTTAATTCTGATCTGTGACAATGTTGTTAGTAGTGAAGGGTCCTTTAAATAAATATACATTTCATAATTATTTTCAAATGCATAAATAATATATTCATATGGTTGAATACCATTTGAAAGTGACCATCTTTCTTTTTCAACATCAATAGTCTGGCCTCCATAATCGGAATTCTCAGCCTTTAATCTGCGTTTGCCGTTTGCACTGACAAAATAATAGGTTAACCTGGTTTCAGTAGGGTAAGATGAGTTTTTAATTGCTTTATCAATATCAGCAAGAAATAACTGGATCAGGGAGTCGGCATTCTCATATCTGTGTAAACCTTTTTTGTTTTTTCCTATGAGAATAATGGTGATTTCACCTGAAGGATTGATTCTGATGGTGTCCTTTTCTTTATTATTCCATTCAGCTTTGTCCTCATCAAGATAATATTGGGCTTTCACATCTGATGTCATGGCATAGCAAGCCCATAAAGCAATTAGCAGTAGTTTTTTCATATTAAGGATTTGTTGTTATTTAGAAATTACGCTTCAGTGTTAAATTTGTATTGTTGTCCGAATTCCGGTTTATTGGATTCATGTTTTTGATCCCTAGCCGAAACTGAAACCCTTGTGCAAAAGTGTTTTTGTCATTGCCGGAATTTATTTCATCATCAAAATCCATCTGAATATATCTTTGCCGCGACTTTTTATTTTCAGTCTTTGCAAGAACAGTTTCCTCCAGCGGTAAAATTTCAGCTCTCACGTTTTCCTGAAATGAAATTTGTTCTTCAGGAAGTGAATTATCTAAAACAACATCAGGATTATTTTTCTTCTCAACAGGCTTTGTATGAAAAGTGGTACCGGTAGTCCGCTTTTCAGTAGGCTTTTGCAAAGTAGACATACGAGGCAATGCGGTCTTTTGATCAAAAGTCTTTGATTCAATGGATGGTGAGACTACCGGACTAACATCTGAAAACTCTGTTGAAGTATTTTTTAATTTTATGACCATATAGACCGTGCTTAAAAAGGCAATTAAAAATATTGCAGCAATTTTTAACCTGTTCTTTGAAAAGAAGTATATAATACCTTTTGATTCCTTTTCTTCGGATTGAAGTAAAGCCCATTTTGCTTCCAGATTCGGATTGTATCCCTCGGGTAAATTTTCCAGAGAATTGATCTTATCTGCAATTAATTTATTCTCCCTGTTTTCCATAGCTCTTCGATGTTTGATTGATCATATCCCTCAATTTTCCTTTCGCTTTCGACAGTTGTGTCCGGCTCGTAACTTCACTTATATTCAGAAGTTCTGCAATTTCCTTGTGATCGTAACCTTCAATTACATTCAGGTTAAAGACAGTCCTGTAACCGGAGGGCAGTTGCATTATATGATAATTTAATTCTTCTGCCTCCATTGAATTTATTATTTCTGCCTGCATTGGAATCTCTACAATATTTTCTTCGACAACAAATAATAAATTCCGTTTTTTTCGGATGAGCATCAGCGCTTCATTTACCATGATCTTTCTCACCCAAACTTTCAGACTATTTTCTCCATTGTAATGGAAGGAGTGGAGGTTTTTAAAAACTTTCATGAAACCAAGCATCAGACAGTCTTCTGCATCTGCATGCTGGGCCAGGTAACGCATACAGACCCTGAACATAGGTGCATACATCTGATCAAAAAGCAGTTTTTGAGCTTTCTTTTCACCGGCTTTACATTGATGAACAAATTTCTCGTCAAATTGGGTCATGTACCAATATAATGCTCTTCATGAAGAAATCGTTGCCTGATGATAAAAATATTTTTAGCGATTATAAATATCTCTAATTTTACCGATAAATCGTTTGAATAAACCTATTTCCGGTTGAATGGCATAGGATTTTAAATAGGAAATCAGAAATAATTAATAGTATTACTGAAATTTAAATAGAATTAAATTCCCCTCCGCTTAAGATGAAAAATATTAATCAATTGATAGTAGCTGCGTTACTATCACTATTCGTGTGTTCACAATCTGTCATTGCTGCAGTAACCTTGCCTGTTGGTTTCAGTCAGGTCCTCGTTGCCGGTGGAATTATCGCTCCAACGACTATGGCTATTGTCCCTGATGGACGACTCTTTGTGGCCCAGCAAAATGGACTGCTTCGTGTTGTTAAAAATGATACATTATTATCTCAACCATTTCTTTCACTCAGTGTAAATACAGATGGTGAAAGAGGGTTGCTTGGAGTTGCGGTTGATCCCAATTTCTCGTCAAACCAATATGTATATGTTTGTTATACAATTTCGAGTGGTCTTTTTAACCGTGTGAGCCGATTTACAGCAAGTGGCGATACTGTGATTCCCGGAAGTGAAGTTACCATATTTGAACTGGATACTCTGATCGCCAACTATCATGGCGGTGGTCATCTTGAATTTGGTCCGGATGGAACTCTTTATATTGCTGCAGGTGAGAATGGACGTTCTTATAAGTCACAGGATCTGGATAGCTATCTTGGAAAAATTCTCCGCATAAATCCTGATGGATCTGTACCGGTCAATAATCCTTTTCCCGGTCCCGGCAAAAGACAACGGGTCTGGTCTTACGGTTTAAGAAACCCGTTCACGTTTTCATTTCAACCAGGGACTGGAAAATTGTTTATCAATGATGTGGGTGAGATCACCTATGAAGAAATTAATGATGCAACAACAGGCGGCGATAATTTTGGCTGGCCAACTGCAGAAGGTAACAGTGCAGACACAAATTTTACAAATCCATATTACAACTATATTCATGGAACTGCTGCGGGACAAGGTTGCGCAATTACGGGAGGTACATTCTTTAATCCGGTATCAACAAATTACCCGGCTCTTTATCAGGATAAGTATTATTACATTGATTATTGTGGAAACTGGATCGACATGATCACGCTCACAAACCCGCCTACACGAACGACCTTCGCATCAAATATTGCAGCTTATTCAGTTGGGATTGTAACTGGTCTCGATGGAAACCTATATTACCTTTCACGTAATGATGAGGCACTCTACAAAATTGCTTATTCTGTTAATCAAGCTCCTGCGATTATAAACCAGCCACAGAGTCGTACGATTTCACTTAATTATCCGGTAACTTTTTCAGCCACGGCAAGTGGAGCAGCAACTCTCAACTATCAATGGTTGCATAATAATGTACCAATTGGTGGTGCAATCTTGCCTGATTATACCATTTCAAATGTGGCATTTGCAGACTCAGGGAATTACAGACTGGTAGTTTCGAATTCTTTTGGATCAGATACAAGTATAATTGCTCATCTGACAGTAACGGCCAATCAACCTCCTGCTGCATCGATCAGTGCTCCGCTAAACAATTCATTCTATTCCGCAGGCGAAGTAATTAATTTCAGTGGTAGTGGCTTAGATCCGGAAGATGGTGTTTTATCTGCAACCACTTATCAATGGTTGATTGTTTTCCATCATGATACACATATTCACCCCGGTCCAACAGTGACCGGTGGAACAGGTTCGGGATCGTTTACTATTCCGAACACCGGTGAAAAATCTGCAAATGTATTTTACAGATTATATCTTATCGTTGTGGATTCCGAAGGGATGACTGATTCATCATATGTAGATCTTTTACCGCGCACGTCAACAATAACCTTAAATTCCCAGCCTTCAGGTCTTACTCTTCAACTCGATGGACAACCTTTTACAACTCCTTACTCTGTATTAAGTGTGGAAGGAATGTACAGGATGATCTCAGCACCTTACTCACAGCCATATGGCGGTGATCAACTATTCTTTACTCAATGGAACAATAGCGGAACTTTAACCCAGACTATCTCTACTTCAATAAATGATACAACATACCTTGCAAATTATGATTCTCTGCAACTCAATTATTTTCTTGGAAATGATTCACTGGTCTGCGTAAATGACTTTGTCACAATTAACGCCGGTGCGGGTTATCAGAGTTATGCATGGACTAATGGATCAGTTGGACAGTTCATTACAGTTCCTACAACTGTCGCAGGTATTTATTATGCTGGTGTAACTGTTGTTGATGGTAGTGGAATGACTGGCAATGATTCTGTCATGTATATTGTTGATGTCTGCAATTCTGTTGATCAACTGAGCGGAACGATGGTGAATGTTTATCCTGTTCCTTCTACCGGAAGAATTAACATCGGAAAATTGCCGGTTAATTATACACTAAATATATTTGATATAACCGGTCGTGCCGTTATCGAAAATAGTTTTGTTCCTGGCGGTGAAATAAAAACAGTCGATCTTTTACCGGGTCTTTATTCATTTATCATCAGCACTTCTGATAAGAAGTATGTGATCAAAAAAGTGTCGGTTATTAAATAGTTTTTTTTCTGATAATAATACAGCAGAAATTCTGTTTATGTTTCAGAAATAATATATACTATGTGAATGAAAGTTAAATTCGAAGTTCACTAAAATTTAGTCAGGAATAAAATCACTTGTATTCTTGTGCTGACTTTTAGTGAACTTTGTGTTTTCTTTTCAAACGCAATCGGCACAAGAGTAATTTTAATAAACTTATTCATCCTTTTTTTTTAACAGAAATTTTAAAGGCATTATCATTTACTTTTTTTAAGTCTTGTCTTAACAGAGTCCGTATTCCGCCCACATTTTAATGTAGTAATTTTTATCTCAGGATTTTGTAACTTGCTTAAAATAGTTGATAACTTCAATGAAGAGTAAGGTCGGACGATCCGAGGTCAGAAAGTCAGAGAAAGGGAGAATTTCCACGTTTTTAAGGTATTTTTTCTTTCTGTACTTATTGCATTTTGCATTTTTTTCCAGCGGTCAGGTCTATCGTACCGTAAAGATTTCGCTAGCTGAAGGACTTTCACAAAGTACTGTTTACAGTATTGCACAGGACTCGCCCGGTTTTTTATGGGTGGCTACTCAAGACGGACTGAATAAGTACGATGGAATTTCTTTCGAAACATATTACAATCAACCATTCGATTCAACTTCTATTCCGTCAGGAAATATAATGTCGGTATTCTGTGATTCAAAGAACCGTCTATGGGTTGGCACTATGAATTCCGGTTTAAGCCTCTTTAACAGATCGACCAAATCATTTACCACTTTTTCCGAGAGTGAAAACAAAGGATCGATCAATGACAATTCTATCTTCACTATCTCGGAAGATGCAGCCGGAACGATCTGGGTAGGAACATCAGTCGGATTGAATCGTTTGTTTGAAATTAAAAATTCATCGGGCAAAGATTCAATGTTCTTTGAGACTATAAATACAGGAAATGATAGTTTATTCAGAAACATTTCTGTAATTTTTCCAGAGAAGCCCGGAGTTTTATGGATCGGAACAAAGAAGGGCTTGTGCAGGTTGACAACTGATTCAAATGGAAATCAACAAAACAACTCTATAAAGGTTTTTGCCTCTGAAAGTGGTATTAGCAATAATTATATTTGTGATATAGTAAAGGATAAAAGAGGAAACCTTTTAGCAGTTACAAAAACAGGAGTATCCGTTTTTGATCCTCTCAGCGAGAAATTTCAAACATACAGAATTTCTGATAAGAGTGAAAAGCAGATCTATATTAACTGTGCTGCATTGTTTTCTGATAATTACTTATGGTTGGGATGTTCAGATGGTGTATACAGATTGCATACTGACAGCCTTAAAGCGGATAAAGGTGTTTTGCTCTATGCCCAAAGCATTGCAGCAGGAAGTTCTTTTGCGCAAGGTTCTGTCATTTCACTTAAAGAAGATAAGATCAATAAAGGAATTGTCTGGGCCGGGAGCGAAGCTAATGGACTTGCAAAGCTGGTTCCTGTCACCAAGAATTTTTATTCCTATGATCTGAAAGAGCATCTCACTGTACCATTTGTTTATAGCCTCTTGCAGGATTCAACTTTCTTGTGGATAGGTACAACATCGGGATTGATCCGTAAAAATCTTTCTTCAGGAAAAGGGCAGCTCTTTACTGTCAATAATTCCACAGATTTTCTATGGGAAAGTAATTTTATAAATCATCTGGCTAAAGATAATGCAGGAAGAATCTGGACAGGAACTTCGACAGGATTGTTCAAAATTGAAAAGCCGTATTCTTTAAAACCGGATTTCAGGAAAGTAGTTGTGAATACAAGTTTTCCAAATGTAGGTGTCCGTGATCTCTATATCAATTCCGAAGGCCGGATGTATGTTGTGTTGCCGAGAAAAATATACCAGTTTGATCCAGGAACACTTCAGTCAAAAATGATCATTGCCCTCGATGATTTAAAATTTGATGACAAAATCGTGATTTCTTCTGTCACAATGGATGTTAGCAACAATCTGTTTGTCGGAACATCGCAGGGGCTTCTGATCTTTGAATTCAAAGACAAAAAGTATAATTTCATGAATCCTTTTGTGATTCGTCATTTGCCTGATGATACCACTTCACTCAGATGTGATAACGTTTATAATCTTACTTCAGATTTTGACAGATCGGTCTGGATTGCCACTGCAAATGGATTGTCTAACATCACTTTCAGATCTGCGAATGATTATTCGCTTAGTAATTTCTCCAGGAAAGATGGGATGAAGAATAATGCAATTTACACTGTTCAGGTCGATAGTGTCAGGAATTCAATTTGGTTCAGTACTAACGGCGGTTTAACAAAGTACGATAAAACACAGAAACGATTTTTTAATTATGATCTGCACGATGGTTTGCAAAGCAATGAATTCAATGCCGGTGCCGGATTTATTTCAGGATCTAATGAGTTATTCTTTGGCGGAGTAAATGGTTATACTTCTTTCAAGCCATGGGAAATAAAAACAGATACTGTTAAACCCCAACTTGCGATCACAAAATTTCAGGTACTTGGAAAAGATGGAGCAGATACTTTTGATTCTGATGGGGTGATAGAATTAAAACATAATAACAATTCTTTTTCAATAGAATTTGTTGCACTTCAATATTCAAATCCGGCCAAGAATCAATACGCATACATGCTTGAAGGTTATCAGAAGGAATGGACAAATCTCGGCACGACAAATAAAGTAATATTTTCAAACCTGCCTCCTGGAGAATTTGTTTTCCGTGTCATTGGTTCAAATGAAGATGGGATATTCAATACGACCGGTGAAAAAATTGTCATCAGGATCAGACCACCTTTCTATAAAACAGTTTGGTTTTATCTCGCTTTAGTGCTTGTTGTAGGATCAATTTTGTGGCTCATGCATGTGTATAGGTTAAAATTCAAGATGAAGCAACTGGCCGCAATCGAGAAGATCAGAACAGATACAGCAGCTGATTTTCATGATGAACTGGGTCACAAGCTGACTACTATTTCGTGGTTCAGTGAGATCATGAAACGTAAGCTAAATCCGGAGCAGACTGAATTAAAAGGTTATCTTGACAAGATCACCGGAACTACCGGTGCTTTATATCATACAATGCGTGATCTGTTATGGGCTATGGACCCGGAGAAGGATTCGCTTTTTGATCTTTACAAACAACTTCGGGAATTTGGTGAATCACTCTTTGATCAGACAGAGTTCCGTTTTGTTTCAATGGAAAATAACCCTGCATTCAAGAATGATACTATACCTTTTGAACAGAAGCGACATGTACTTCTTATATTCAAGGAAGTGATGAATAATAGTTTCAAGCATTCAAAAGCCAGAACAGTTTCTTTGAATGCAATTCGTGAAAATAATCATTATACACTTATTGTTACTGACGATGGCTCAGGCATTTTAACTGAAGCCAGCCAGTACGGAAATGGGTTGAAAAATGTATACAAGCGTTCCGGTTTGATCAATGGTGAATTAAAGATCAGTTCGGATGGGAAAGGAACAATTATAGAATTATCTGTGCCACTCACAAATTAAAATAAAATGATAAAGGTTGTAATCGTAGATGATAGTTCAGACCTGAGAGAAGGTCTTCAGATCTCTTTAAAGGAACATGCTGATGAATTCATTTGTATAGCTGCATTCTCAGATGCAGAGAGTGCTGTTAAAAATGTTGAAGCGCTGAAGCCTGATGTGATTCTGATGGATATTAATTTACCAGGTATTTCCGGTATAGAAGCCGTGAAGAAGATCAAGCGGATTCTTCCGTCGACTGACATCATCATGCTCACAGTTTTTGCTGAAGACAAAACGGTATTTGATTCTCTCTGTGCAGGAGCATGCGGATATATAACGAAGAACACCACTCCGGAACAGATCCTTGATGCTATCCGCGATGTTAGCAAAGGTGGGTCCCCGATGAGTCCGCGTATTGCACGGATGGTGGTTGGCTCGTTCAGGAATTTCATCGTTTCGTCGTTGACTGAAAGAGAGCAAGAAGTATTAACATTATTAAGCAAAGGGAACAGTTACAAAATGGTTGCTGAACTGCTTTTCATCTCTCATGATACAGTCCGGTTTCACATAAAAAATATTTACAAAAAACTTGAAGTGCATTCACTGCCGGAAGCTTTTGCCAAGGTGAAAAAGTTTGGGTAAAAAGTACCAGTGAATTTATTGTTACTGCTTTTATGGTTGAGTCATTTAAATATTATTTTTTTATTTTAAGGTCATTCACTGCTACATATTGATGTAGTAGTATTTTTATTTTAACTACATCAAACCACATTTATATGTGGTAAAGGAAGTCATCAAAATTTTATTCTTTTATACCATCATACTGAGTGTATGATTTGGTAAAAAAAGATTTCATTTGAGCGGACAGTTCGTCATTCATAAACAACATCACCGGATGATCGTATCATACTTCTCATAGTTTTGGTTAAACAAGAATTCCTTAAATTATTGTTACTGAATTTTGATGTTGTTGATACCTGAACTGTTCGCTTAAAGAAATCTCTATCAATTATTATTTCACTTTAACATAATAGATATGAGCAGGAAATTTACTTCATTACTTTTTACCCTCTTAATGGCAACCGGAATTCTCTTTGCACAGGACCGGGTCATTTCAGGGAAAATTACATCAAAAGATGATGGGCAGACACTTCCCGGTGTTTCTGTTATCTTAAAAGGTACTTCAACCGGGACCATTTCAGATATTGAAGGTAATTATTCCTTATCTGTCCCTTCAACTGCAACTACTCTTGTTTTTTCCGGAGTAGGGTTTACCTCACAGGAAATTGTAATCGGTACTTCTACTACCATTAATCCTGTTCTGGAAACTGACATCAGAAAGTTAAATGAGATCGTTGTTACTGCGAATGCTGTTGAAAGAGAAAAGCGGAGTGTAGGTTATGGCGTATCGACAGTTACCGGTAGTGATCTTACAAAAGGTGAAGAAAGAAGTCTTGTGAATTCATTGCAAGGAAAAGTTGCAGGGGTTCAGATCACAAGCGCTTCCGGCGGAGTTGGTTCTTCTTCGAGAATAATTATCCGGGGAGGTTCATCTCTGTTAGGTGATAACAGACCACTGATGGTCGTTGATGGAATTCCGATTCAGGATGATAATTTCCAGACCGGCGATGAACTGAACAGACAAGTAGATGCCGGTAATCGTGCAAATGATATCAATCCTGAAGACATAGAATCAATTTCTATCCTGAAAGGTCCTGCTGCTGCTGCCTTATATGGATCGCGTGCATCCAATGGTGCTGTCATGATAACAACCAAATCCGGCAAATCCTTAAAATCGTCAGGAAAAAATTTGTCAATGACTTTCTCAAGCGGTATGACATTCGAAACTCCTCTTAAGTTGCCGGAGTTTCAGAATCAATTTGGTCAAGGCTTACCTTTCTTCCTGCATGACCTTCGTGAGAATACTAGTTGGGGCGCTCCCTTTGATGGTGTTGTCCGTCCATGGGGCTATGCAGTCGATGGCGAACAAAGAGTAAAACCATATGTCGCATTGGAAGATAATGTGAGGGAATTCTTTGATGTTGGTCATACTTATACAAACAATTTTTCTCTAGCAGGGAATCAGGACAAAACTGCTTACTATTTTTCCTTTGGAAATGTAAAACAGACTGGGATCGTTCCGGGTACTTCCTATAACCGATACAGTTTTAAAGTTTCTGCAAGTACTGAATTAACTAATAATGTCAGCAGTTCAGCATCTGTCATTTATTCTAAATCCAAAGGTGATTTGTCTATTCAAGGACAGAACACAGCTTTGTCGCCATGGGAGAATATAATCCAGACTCCCCGTGATATTAGTTTGCTGGAACTTAAAGACTATAAAAATAAGTTCAATGATCTTGATGGATACTATAGCCCTTACACAAATAATCCATGGTTCGCATTGAATGAGAATTCTTATGAGAATGATGTTGATCACCTCATCGGAAATGTTCAGTTGAATTATAAACCTCTTGAATGGCTTTCTTTCGGTTACAGACTGGGAACTGATTTCTATGCCGATAACAGGGAAGAGATTCATGCAATAGCTAAAACTGATCCTGCTTCACCACGGTTCGCTGATGGAAGCGTTGATTATCCCGGATTTTATCAGTTTTCAGAACTGACAGGAAGAGAAATCAACTCGGATATCACCGCTACGATCAAACGTTCAATAAACAAGGATTTGAAATTTAGTTTTATTCTCGGGCAGAATGTGAATGAAAGAAAAAATACTGCTTTAATTTCTACAGCTCCACAACTTATTATTCCCGGTTTTTATAATCTAAGTGGTGTAAATGGAAATACATCTACATCTAATAATCTGAATATCCGAAGACTTTGGGGTGTTTATGCCGATCTCGCCTTCGATTATAAAAATTTCTTATTCCTGGAATTGACCGGAAGGAATGATCACTCGTCAACACTTCCTATCGATAACAACAGTTATTTTTACACTAGTGCAAACTTGTCATTTGTGTTTACGGATGCATTCAAGATGAGCAATAAAGTTCTCTCTTTCGGAAAAGTATCTATGAGTTATGCCCGAGTTGGTAAAGATGCTCCTGCGTATAGCCTGAGTGAAGTATTCAGCGCACCTAATACAAGCAATCCTGCATATACAATTACCGACGGACATCAGGGTGTACAAATTGAATTTCCTTACAATGGAATTCCAGGATTCACAAAAGGAAATACACTTTCCAATCCAAACCTTACACCGGAATTTACAACAGCATTCGAGATCGGAACAGAGCTTTCATTCCTGAACGACAGGATCGGTTTTAATTTTAATTACTATACGAATAAAAGCGAAGATCAGATCATTCCTATTCAGCTCCCAGCAACGATTGGATACAGGGCGCAATTTGTAAATGCTGCCACGATGACGAATAAGGGAATTGAAATGCTCTTAAAAGTTGTACCGATCGTGAATAAGAATTTCAAATGGGCTCTTTCAGTGAATTATTCTAAAAATACCAATAATGTCGATGAACTATATCAGGGTTTAAATCAGATCTCCATCGGAGCGGGAACGACGTTCGCAGGAGCTGATATTGTAGCAGCAGTTGGTAAGCCTTGGGGACAACTCCTTGTAACATCATACATGCGTGATCCTGAAGGACACATTGTTTGTGACCCGAATACCGGTTTACCGATCACAGATCCGAATGATCAGCTGGCTGGTACAGTTCTGCCTGATTATACAATGGGTATTAATAATGCCTTTACATACAAAAGCTGGAGTTTCTCTTTCACTTTTGATATTAAACAAGGAGGATTGCTATACTCCCGTACCCGCAGTACTATGATCTTTACGGGAACTGATCCTATTACAACTTTCAATAACAGAGAACCATTTGTTATTCCTAATAGCGTAGTATTAAATCCTGATGGATCATATGGTGAGAATACAGTGCTGGCTGATCCATTTACTTACTATGCTAATTCGGGCGCAGCATTAACAAATGTTCACGGTGAGAATTTGCTGGATGGTTCTTATATTAAACTACGCGAACTGAATCTTTCCTATGTATTGCCGAAACGATGGATGAATAAAACGCCATTCGGAGAAATTACCTTGACAGCATATGGACGGAATTTATGGATCAGTACTCCGGAAGAGAATATTTATCTGGATCCGGAAGTGAGTTCATTCGGAACAGGAAATGTTCAGGGATATGATTATGGTGCTTTGCCTTCCGTAAGAAGTTTCGGTGGTATGGTAAGATTTACTTTTTAATCAATTCAAAAATGAGAACTATGAAAAAAATTAAAATATATACAGGTTTGATCATGATCGTAGCTGCGATCACAATGAATTCATGCAAGAAAGATTTTCTTGATGTGAATACAGATCCTAATAATCCAACGGATGTAACAAGTGAATTGATTCTTCCGCCTGCGATAGCTCATACTGCATTTATTACCGGTGGAACATATCAGGTAGTCACTGGTTTCTGGGCGCAATACTGGACACAAGGTTCAACCGGAAATCAATACAATATTTATGATCAGTATCAGATTCCAAATACGACGTTCGACAGGCAATGGGTAGAATTATATTCAGATGTACTTGAGGACTTCAAGGTGTTGAGTGAGAAAGGTATTTCTGAAGACAAGTCAAATTATACTGCTATTGCATATATAATGGAAGCTTATGTGTTTCAAGTACTAACTGACCTGCATGGTGATATTCCATTTTCCGAAGCATTGAAGGGCTTGGAAAATATTGCTCCGCATTTTGATTCTCAGCAATCAATTTATGATGGCCTGATCACTATGATAGATAAAGGAATTTCAAACATCGATTATGATGCTTCTGCATTCTTGCCAGGTGCTGATGATTTTGTTTACCATGGTGACATGGAATTGTGGGAGCGATTTGCTAATTCCCTTAAACTTAGAATTTACATGCGTCAGTCTGAAGTTCGTCCCGCTGTAGCGCAAGCAGGTATCAGTAACCTGTATTCAAACGGTGCAATATTCCTTGAAGACGGAATGGATGGCGAAATGCATTTTGTAAATTCTGTTGGGTATGAGCATCCTATATACACTGAATTTATTAATCTGAGCAGGGCAAACATTATGGCAAGTAATACCATTTTAAATTACATGATCGCAAATTCTGATCCCCGGATCGATGCATTTTTTATTCCTGCAACAACCGGCCCAAATGCAGGGTCGCATGCGGGAATTGATCAGGGTGATGGAAAGACACCTACTTTTCCTTCCGATGCAACACAGAATGATTTCTCTCAGCCAAGCGATCTTGTTGCCGGTGGAGATGCACCAGCAGTTTTCATATCTGCATCAGAAACATATTTTCTTTTAAGTGAAGCGGCAGCACGCGGATGGATCGCTGATGATGCACAGGCATTATATGAAGCCGGAATCACGTCTTCTTTTTTACGTTGGGGTTTCACAGGGACTGATGCATCTGATTACTATACATTGCCACAGATCGCTTTTCCTGCAAGCGGAACTCAGGAAGATAAAGTTAAGGCCATTATCACAGAGAAATGGGTAGCTAACTGCGGAAACCAATCGATAGAAGGGTGGAACGAATGGCGGAGAACAGGTTATCCTGATTTCTTTACTGTTTCACTTACGAGTCTTATCGCTCCGGGTAGTTTTCCTCTAAGACTCCCGTATCCGAATTCAGAAATTCAGACAAATCCGAATACGCCGCCTCAACCTGACATCACTGCAAAAGTATGGTGGGATATTAACTAACGATCTAAAAGAGAAGAACTATATGAAAAAAGTAATTTTGATCCTCACTACGGCTGCAGTTTCGATCCTTGGTGCATGCAAAAAAGAAGATACTGCTGATGTCTCAAAAGTTGTCACTGTAAGCTATCCAATGATAACTCTGAAGGGTGCTCCCGGAGATACGGTTGTATTTCTTCCAACCGGTTCGACATATTCTGATGCAGGAGCAACCTTGACGGATGATATTACCGGAGCAGTTACCGATCTGACAGGAAGCACTGCTGAAGTAGATCTATCAACTCCCGGTGTTTATTATGTCACATTTTCAGCCAGCAATTCAAATGGATTTGAAACAACTAAGAACCGTGTAATTGTAGTCTATGATGCTTCGGTTCCTTCTGAAGACTTCACCGGGACTTACTCTCAGGCTAATGGAAGAATAGTGAATGTGGCAAAAGCTGCTGACAGATTATTTACCTGTGATGACCTGTACGGAACTTTTTCGATTCCAATTCCACTTTACTTTGTTGACTTCGGGACGGGACTTTACATTCCTTCGCAAAGAATTCATCCTTCGCTAGGTATAGAGGTGCATGGTGAAGGAGAGAAAACCGGAACAGCAGGCAGCTATGTACTGGATTTTTATGGACTGACTCGTGATGGTCAGCCTCGCCCGAGAACGCTGACACAACAATAGGAAATCTGCTATGAAGAGAATTATTTTCACTCTGATTTTTATAAATGTAATTTCAGATATGAATGGCCAGAATGTAAAGCCTTGCTCA
Organism: Bacteroidota bacterium; assembly: GCA_049363815.1. Taxonomy (GTDB): domain Bacteria; phylum Bacteroidota; class Bacteroidia; order AKYH767-A; family 2013-40CM-41-45; genus JADKIH01. The sequence goes on along the minus strand of JBMQEM010000208.1, from coordinate 14,036 downwards.
TCGGTTGAAAATAGTCAGTTTGATTTCTGGGTTGGCGACTGGGATTTGACTTACAGCGATACGATGCACGCAACTAATAAAATCGAACGTGCATTTGATGGCTGTGTTGTACATGAGAAATTTTACGATCCCAACCAGGATTTCAGAGGAGAAAGCTGGTCAATGTATAACCCGGTCACAAAATTATGGCAGCAAACCTGGGTCGACAATCAAGGTTCCTATTTTGCGCTTACCGGGAAATTTGAGAACAATGAAATGCTTCTTTTTACTGCGCCTCAGACTCTTAAGAAAGGTGGAGTAGGATATAATAAAATGCGTTTCTATAATATTTCTCCGGATAGTTTTGACTGGAACTGGGAATTAACAAGAGATGAAGGTAAGACCTGGAATGTTGTCTGGAGTATTCGGTATACCCGGAAAAAATAATGAGAATTAATGAAAAGTTGTATTGAATAATAGTAGAATCAGATTGTAGTAATAGTTTTTAGGCACAATTAGGAAACGAAGCACTTTGAAAAAGGTGTTTCGTTTTTTTTTTTTTTTTTTTCTCTGTGAACTCTGTTTTTTAAAAAAAAAATGTCAAGTACTATCGTAATATTCAAGATATTGAAAAAAAAGCCGGATTAAATTTGCAAAAGTAGATTATATATCGTAATATTGCGATGTAATGGGAATATCAAAATCAGAAGAATTTACAGTAAGAGACAATAAAGTTGCTCTTTACGCAAAGGCGCTTGCGCATCCGGCACGTGTTGCCATTATTGAGATTCTGTTAAAAAGGAATTCATGTATCTGCGGAGATATCGTCGAAGAATTACCTCTATCACAGTCGACCGTGTCCCAGCATCTGAAAGAATTGAAATCTGCCGGACTCATTCAGGGTGATATCGAAGGAGTAAAAACTTGTTATTGTATCAATGAAAAAGAATGGCTTCAGGCAAAGCAATACCTGAATACACTCTTTGATAAATTAGTTATTAATAAAAATTGCTGCTAAAAAAATTTAATTATATTAATCGTAATATTACGTTATTATGGAAAACAAAACTCCCGAACAAATCAAAGAACTTGTGAAACAACAGTATTCACAAATAGCTTTACAGGAAAAAGGCCAGAATGAATCTTCATGTTGCGGTTCTACCTGCTGCTCAACAGACGTATACAATATTATGTCCGATGACTATTCAAAACTCGAAGGATATAATCCGGAAGCAGACCTGGGACTGGGTTGCGGTTTGCCAACTCAATTTGCGAAGATCAATAAAGGTAACGTTGTAATCGATCTTGGATCAGGGGCAGGTAACGATTGCTTTGTTGCACGTCAGGAAACCGGTGAAACCGGAAAAGTAATTGGCATTGATTTTACTCCGGCAATGATCGATAAAGCAAGGATCAATGCAGAGAAACTTGGTTATCATAACATCGAATTCCGTCAGGGTGATATTGAAAACCTGCCGGTAACATCAAATGTTGCAGATGTGGTTGTGAGTAATTGTGTTTTGAATTTAGTTCCTGATAAAGCAAAAGCTTACAGTGAGGTTTTTCGTGTCCTTAAGCCTGGTGGACATTTCAGTATTTCTGATGTTGTGCTGGAAGGCACGCTGCCAAAGGGATTGATGGATGTTGCAGAAATGTATGCAGGATGTATCTCCGGTGCAATTCAAAAAGAGGTCTACATGAAAGCGATTCAGGATGCTGGTTTTAAAAATGTCACCATTCAGAAACAAAAGGCAATCATAGTTCCGGATGATATACTTAAAGAATATTTATCGGAATCTGATATTAAGATCTATAAAGATAGCGGGGTAGGAGTATACAGCATTACAGTGTACGGTGAAAAAGAAAAGGACCAGGCTTGCTGTGCACCGGGATGTTGTAACTGATATTATGTAAATAAAAAATTCAGCACCTTTAAAAATTATAATGATGAAGAAAAGAGTATTGTTTCTGTGTATGCATAATTCTGCACGCAGTCAGATGGCTGAGGCATATCTGAATAAATTCGGAAGTGACTTTTTTGAAGTGGAGAGTGCGGGATTTCAACCTGCACCAATCAATCCCCTGGTCATTGAAGCAATGCTGGAAGAGGGTATTGATATTTCTTCAAATCCTACCAAAGCAGTATTTGATCTGTTTAAAGCCGGACATATCTTTCATTATGTGATCCGTGTTTGTAATATTGCAGCTCAGGAACAATGCCCTATCTTTCCAAGCATGGCTGAAATGATCGACTGGTCGTTTGATGATCCTTCAACCTTCACCGGCACGCATGAGGAAAAGCTTGAAAAAGTCAGGCAAGTGCGGGAACAAATCAAGGCTCAGGTAAAGCAATTTACCGGACAAATTCACCTGATAGAAAAAAGGTAATTAAAATACTACAGAATGAAAATAGCCCTCTTCAGCGATATCCATGCAAATCTACCGGCGTTGGAAGCTTGTTTGAATGATATAGATTCCAGAGATCCGGATGCAGTCTATTGTCTTGGTGATCTGGTTGGTTATAATATCTGGCCAAATGAAGTGATCGATCTTATCCGGCAACGAAAAATTCCAACGATAGCGGGAAATTATGATTTTGGTATTGGAAGATCAAGTGATGATTGTGGGTGTGCATATAAAACGGACCTCGAAAAAGAATTGGGAAAGATTTCTATTGCCTACACAAATCAAGTGGTAAAGAAAGAACAGCGGAATTATCTGCGAACATTGCCTGCACATATTAAAGTTGAGTTTCAGTTGAACAATGACAAACTTAATTTATTGCTGGTTCATGGAAGTCCGCGAAAGATCAATGAATACCTCTTCGAAGACCGTGATGAAAAAAGCCTGAACAGGATCATGGAACAGGCAGATGCAGATATTATGTGCTTTGGACATACACATAAACCCTATCACAGAATGCTGGCAAGTGAAATTGATGGCCAAAACAGATTCAGGCATGCCATCAATATTGGTTCTGTAGGAAAGCCGAAAGACGAAAATTCAAAAGGCTGTTATGTAATGCTTACTATTAACGAAGATTCTTCTATTTCTAAACGTGATGCAATACAGGTAGAATTTTGTCGGTTTGATTACGATATTGAAAAAGCTGCAAAAGCAGTCGAAGATAGTCCCCTTCCAAATGAATATGCTGAAATGCTTCGGAAAGGTTTTTAATTTTATTATTCGATTTGATTTTTCAAAATAGCAGGTAAGTATCCTGCAAAGTATTAAATCCGAAATCCGCAATCCGCAATCCGCAATCCGCAATCCGAATTCCGCAATCCGAATTCCGCAATCCGAATTCCGCAATCCGGATTATTTTATTTCGGATGGCGGAATTCGGATGGCGGAATAATGCTTCGATTAAAGTTATTTTGGCTTATTTCAAAAAATTAACATTTTAACTTTTGAAAAATTTTGTTAAAATCTTTTCATCGAACCTCTTGATTCCAATACTCTAAATGCAATACCTTTAATTCTTCAAAAAAGTGCGGTCATTGATTTTAACAGATGACTTCGCCCTAATATAATTGCATCAATGGATTCTAATTTACCGATACAACAAATACTTGCGCGTTATAAATCGAGCGACAAAACAGGGTTGCTTCACTCTTACGGTGAACTGAAAAGTCTGAACATCGATCTTGATTTCATATTTGTTCTGCTTCGCACATTTGAAGATGAATCGAATTTTAATTCCGGAGATTATGATCAGTTCTCACTGATTACAATTCTTGATTATATTGAACGTACTCACACTTATTACTTGTCCAAACGATTGCATGAAATAGAGCAGACGATTGATCTGCTGATCAAGTCGTACGACAAGAGTCATCCAATATTACTTGGATTAAGCAGCTTTTTTCTGGAGTACAAAGCCCGCCTTGCTACTCACATTAAGGCTGAGGAAAACTTCATGCTTCCATACATCAAGTCTTTGCTGAAATTTGAAAGAAATGAGATCAATGTTCAGGAGTACTTTGTGACTACAAAGGATAATTCCATGGATAAGATCCTCAATGCTCACGATGACGTTGAATTGGATCTGGCTAAAATGCGTGAAGCGCTTGTAAACACTCAAACGCCTGAGACCAGCAAAACGCTATACCGTATTCTCATTACCCAGCTTGAGTCTTTTGAAAAGGATCTGCTCGTTCATGGACTGGTAGAAGACCGTGTACTTATTCCACGTGCCAAGCAACTGGAGGAGAACCTGAATGAAATATTTTCGGAGATGATCCGGTGGAATTGATTTCTTTAGATTTTGTTAAATACGAGTAAAGGCACTTTTGCATTAAAGGAGTATTCTGCAGACTTGCTGGAAAGAAATAATTTTTGAAAAAAACTTCTGTTTTGCTGTGTGAACATTATGAGCATAGAAGGTTTTGATTTCTGAATTGCAGATTCAATGTTTGAAATCAGGGTATTTACAGGACTTGCATTTTCAAGATGAAGTTTAACCTTATATTTAGAAAATTTCTTTACCGCAGTTTCAATTGTTTTTGTTTCAGAAATTAATTCCATAGGCGAATTAAAATGAAGCAATTCTACCTTAGACTTTAATGGTTTGGCGAAAGCAACAACTTTTTTTAATTCACTTTCCAGATTACGAAGATCGCATGCATACAGAATATTATTTATTTTATTAATACGATAGGTATGTGGTATAGCAATTACAGGAACATTTGAATTGTTAATAAGGTTGGAAGTGTTTGTGCCAAATATTTTTTTTAATTTACCAGCCCCGCGTGTGCTTATACAGATAAAGTTGAAATTGTTAGCGTATGCATATTCGCTTATACTGCTTTCTGTGAAAATTGAACTTGACACTACACAGTTTTTATTTTTGAAAGATACTCCGATGCTTTTGTAAATGGATGAAACAAATTGCTCCAGCTTTTTCTGAATTTTATCAGTTTCTTTCTTTTCGTATGATAAAAAGGTTTCGTCGCTCCAGGAAGTGGGCTTCATTATGTAGTAAGAATGGAAAAATGTCAACTCAACTTTCATTTGTTTTGATAATTGAATTGCAAAACGGATTCCAGCTTTTGAATTACTTGAGAAGTCGGTGGTGACAAGGATTTTTTCCATGATCTGATTTATTTTGATTTTTATTCTTTACTTACTTCGTTTTAATTTTATCCGTATGTTCTTTTGTTTTGAAACTCCAAATGATAAGTAATGCTATTATTGCAATGGCGAAGATGGAGATCTTAAGCCACAAAGCATTTGCAACCACAATTGCACTGAATAAAATTGCAGGAATTACAGAGACTGTTAGAATACCTTTATGTCGGATAGTAATGCCTCTCTTTTTGCTGAAATCGCGGATAGGTTGACCAATATGTTTATGGCGCGCCAAACGGAACAGAAATTTTTTACTTCCTCGGGAAAAACAATAGATTGCAATTACGAAAAAAACAATTCCCGGCATTAACGGTATGATATATCCTATGATACCAAGCACAACAGAAATAAAGCCAAGAGAGTTCCATAACACTTTATTTTCCTGTTTTTTCTTCTTGTTCAAATGAGGTTTTGTTTTCTCTATACTTGTTATTTTAATATCCGGATTTATTTCCGAAGCGTTTTTAACAACTTTCATACTTCTTTTCTGCTTAAAGTACCCGATAAGAAAAATGACAGAAGTGACGACAGCAACTAATAGAAAAATATATTCAACTTCATTGACAAGCAACGGAAATTTTTTGCCCAATAGAAAGCCGATGGGGATAAGGGACCAAACCCAGATCACTCCGCCTAACACATTGTAGAGAGTAAATTTTATGAAGCTAATTTCGGAAGCGCCGGCCATGATAGGTGCAAAGGTTCTGACCACAGGCAAGAACCTTCCCATTATCAGAGCAGCTCCGCCATACCTCATGAAATAGTTTTTTGTGATTTCTAAGTGTTTCTTTTTAAAGAAAAATGAATCTTCTTTAGTAAATAATTTTTTACCAAAATATTTTCCTGTCGCATAACCGGTCATATTCCCAAGAATTGCAACAATGGAGACACTTGTAAGCAGTAGGAAAATATTTACATCAAAAGAGTCGGTGCTACATAATAACCCTGCAGTAATTAATAAGGCATCACCGGGGAAAATGAATCCGAAAAACAAGCCTGTTTCAGCAAAGATGATCAATAACAAAAGGGTTAATCCCCCGTATGCAATCAGTTTTTCTGAATCAAGAAGAATTCCAAAAAATTCGCTGATCGTTTCCATTATGCTATCTGTTTCTTTTTTAACAATAGTGATGCGATGATACTCGTGAGAAGTATTGTTAGTACTGTGAGTAAAGCGTATTCAATTGGTACCTTATAAATATCAGAAAGAACCATTTTCAGACCGATGAATATCAGCACAAACGATAGTCCGATGTGAAGAAAACGGAAGAGGTTTAACATTCCGGAAAGTGCAAAGTAAAGTGAACGCAATCCAAGAATGGCGAATGCATTTGATGTGAATACTATAAACGAATCTGTAGTGATCGCTAAAATTGCCGGGATGGAATCAACTGCAAAAATGAGATCTGTTATCTCTACAAACACCAGGACTATGAACAGCGGAGTTGCGGCCCATGCGCCATTCTTGATTTTTATAAAAAACTGATCACCATGATATTCGTTTGTTACAGGTATCATTTTCTTGACAAAACGAATGAGTGGATTTTTCTCCGGCTCAATCTTTTTGTCTTTTTGAAATAGCATTTTAATTCCGGAAACAATGATGATAGCGCCAAAAACATAAATGATCCAGTGAAATTTGCTGATAAGGGCAACTCCGGCGAATATAAAAATCACCCGCATGACAAGGGCGCCAAGTATTCCCCAGAATAATACTTTGTGTTGATATTGCTGAGGTACATGGAAGTAAGAAAAGACCAGAATAAAAATAAACAGATTATCTACACTCAATGATAATTCAATTACATAACCTGTGATAAATTCAATTGCTTTTTCCGAACCTTTCCAGTAATATACTATTCCGGCAAATATCATCGCAAGCATTATCCAGACTAATGTCCATCCGAGTGATTCCTTGAATGTTACGGTATGGGATTTTCGGTGGAAAATCCCAAGATCAATTGCAAGCATCAATGCCAGGAAGACGACAAATCCGATCCAGAAGTAAATTTCAGTTGTCATTTATTGTTTTTTTTGAATACCGGTTTCTGATAAATTCAATTATAATAGGTAGAATGGAGACAATAATGATTGCAATAATTACGAGTGAAAAATTCTCCTTGATCAACGGAATGTTTCCGAAAAAATATCCGGCAAAAGAACAAGCGAATACCCAGAGAATTCCACCCAGAACGTTATAAGTGATAAAGCCTGAATAATTCATTCGTGTAACACCCGCGACAAACGGAGCAAAAGTTCTGACAATTGGAACAAACCGCGCAATAATTATCGTTTTACCGCCATGCTTTTCATAAAATGATCTTGCTTTCAGCAAATGGTTCTGATTTATAAACCGGAAGTTCCTTTCAAAGACTTTTGACCCAAGAAATTTTCCAATACTGTAGTTGACACTGTCTCCTAGAATCGCAGCTACGCATAGCAGAAGGACTAAAAGCCAGATGTTCAGAATACCCAAAGCTGCAATTGCGCCTGCTGTAAAAAGTAAGGAATCCCCCGGCAGAAAAGGTGCGACCACGAATCCTGTTTCGCAGAAAATGATCATAAAGAGGATAAGGTAGGTCCAGCTTTTATAATTGGTCACAATATCAAGCAGGTGCTTATCGAGATGTAAAAAGAAATCAATGAATTTTTCTGCTAATTCCATAGGTTGTTGATCTGATTTTTTCCCGGATGAACGAAGAAATGATCTTGCGCCAAAGATAGTAATAATATTATAAAAGATAGTAATACTATCATAAAATATTTTTACCTTTGTGATGAAAGGAAGATCATACTAAGACCATCGGATTCATGGAACTGTCATTAAATATAAAAATGAACCATAATTTGTTTCTCCGTGACCCGGAAGAAACAGAACTCGGCAGGGAGATCATAAAAAATAGTATCATACTGATCCATAAAACGGGGTTTGAGTCATTCACATTTAAAAAGCTTGCAGAAAAAATCGGAACAACGGAAGCGGGGATCTACCGGTATTTTGAGAATAAACATCGTTTACTTATATACATAGTTTCGTGGTATTGGAGCTGGCTGGAGTTTAAAGTAATGGTCCACACGAATAATATTGAATCACCTGAAATTAAGCTGAAGAAAATAATAAAGATCCTGGCGACTGATGTCAAGGATGAACTTGAAACAAAGCACATTGATGAACAGTTGTTACACCAGATCGTGAGAATGGAAGGATCAAAAGCCTACCTCACAAGAAATGTAACAGATGATAACAAGCAGCAATTATTTAAACCTTACAAGGACCTTTGTGGTACGGTAGCAGCGGCTATCCTTGAGTATAATCCGAAATATAAATACCCGCGTTCACTTGCAAGCAGTATCATTGAGATGTCACATTATCAGAACTTTTTTATGCGCAACCTTCCCATGCTGACTGATTTTGGAAATGCAAAGGATGATAGGAAAGTGATTATGTTTTTGGAGGACATGGTTTTTGCGTCTATAAAATCTTAATACGTTAAGGTGATTTATTTTTTTGAAAAGATTTCATTTTGAGTTGAAAGACTCGGTATTATTTCTCATTCTCAAGCCATATAGATATAGCGAAATAAATGGAGCTGATAGATGGGAATAAATGATGGTTTTACGACAAAAAAAAGAGTAAGTTGAAGAGGGAGTCTACAGACCTACACTTCAACTTACTCTTACACTTCAACAGTACTCCGGGCGGGAATCGAACCCGCACTCCCTCAACGGGAACAGGATTTTAATCCCGATAGCTATCGGGACTGCGTGTCTTCTGAATCATCAATAAAAAAAGTGTAAGTGTCAGTTCCAGAGTAAGTCTATAAACCTACACTTCAACTTACTCTTACACTTCAACAGTACTCCGGGCGGGAATCGAACCCGCACTCCCTCAACGGGAACAGGATTTTAAGTCCTGCGTGTCTACCAGTTCCACCACCAGAGCTTAATCAAACTAAAGATAGAACTATTCTTAAAAACAAAAAACTCTCTCAAAAGAGAGAGTTTTCAGAGCAGAAGACCGGGCTCGAACCGGCCACCCCGACCTTGGCAAGGTCGTGCTCTACCAAATGAGCTACTTCTGCTGGTATTCCAATATTTTACTATTGGGAGGGCAAAGGTAAAGATTTTTCTTTTTTTACAAAATTTTCAAAGTAATTTCAGGCTCTAAAAATCAAATAGTTGTCTAAAAATCATGGGTTTTTATTGGATTTCGGAGATTTTTGTATTATTTCTTCTCCTTTCTATACAGCCTCGTGTCTTCTTCTTCCTTCAGACCAGGTTAGTAATCGCTTATTCATAACAAAGAAAGATGGCTTAAAATTGTACGTTTACAGAAACCTTAATTATCTTGCTGAGCGTCCTTAAAATTCAATCACAAATTGAATTTTAAAATGAGTCAGCATTAAAATCTCAAACCCAATAATACCAATTCATGAAGTCAATTTACTCACTGATTTTTTTATTCGCGGTATCGACTGCAAACATCTTTGCGCAATGTCCGGTTGGACAAGCACAGGTCACAATTGAAATTTCAACAGACGACTGGGGCTATGAAGGGTACTTTCAACTTGTTCCCGCCGGAAATACCTGTGGAGTCGGGACAATCTTCGAAGGTGGAAATACTCTGGTAGGTTGTAATGGTGGCGGTGCACAAAATGTTTCTTCCGGCGGATATGGAAATCATGTTACCGTAACTGAAGGTCCGTGGTGTCTGGATCTTGGTAGTACTTATGATATCATCTTTGTCGATGACTACGGCGATGGGGGATTTGTTTTTACTGTGAACATTAACGGCTTCCCGATTTACACAGGACTCTCCGGTACAGGTAATGGAGCCGGTTCCCGTATTCCATTTGTTGTTCAACCTGCATTTACACATGATGTTTCAGGAAGAAAAATTTCTATGCCTACCTATGTTAATCTTGGGAATGTAAACATCTCCGGTATATTACTGAACCGCGGAACAGATACTCTTACTTCAATGGATCTGAATTACTCCATTGATAACGGCACAATTTATACAACTTCTATTTCAGGAATCAGTGTTGCACCATTTACAACCTATGATGCAATTCATCCGACTGCATGGACGGCTTCTGCTAACGGAACCTATTCTGTGAAAATGTGGGCAAGTAATATCAATGGAACGAGTGATCTTGATCAATCGAATGATACTGCTTCCAAATTAATTAATGTCGGACCGGCAACGCCTAATTATATCGACGATTATATTGGTATCACTTCTCCTTTACTTACTGTAATAGGTAGCGCAGCTGATGGAATTGATGTTCCACGCGATCTTGATTTTCATCCTGTGCTTACACGAAATGAACTTTGGGTCATTTTAAAAAGTACAGAAAATTCCGGTGGTAAGACAGTGAAGTTTACAAATGCAGGGCAAATCGGACAAACATCTTTATTGCAGCAAGACGGAAATGCATGGCACTTTATGTCTCTTCCAACAGGAATTGCATTCAGCGATAATGAAAATTTCGCCACATCACCGGGAGTGTATGATGCGAACCATGGAAGTGGAACTCCGTTCACCGGACCAACACTTTGGTCCAGCGATCCTTTGATCTATGCACAACCTTCAGGTGGTAATGGAAGTCACTTAGATATGTTACATCAAAGTCCGCATGCTATGGGAATTTGTCATGAAGTAGATAATGCATTCTGGGTTTATGATGCAAATGAAAATGATATCGTCCGTTACGATTTCGTGAATGATCATGGTCCGGGAAACAGTGATCATAGCGATGGTATCATCAGACGATTCGGAGGTTTGGGATTAATGGGGGAAACTACTCACCATGTTCCTAGTCATCTTATTCTGGATAAAGAAACCAACATGCTTTACATAGTTGATACAGGAAATGACAGGGTCCTGAGAATGGATATCACATCAGGTACTTTCCTGAATAATCTTTCACCTTATGAACCAACTGCTGAATATTCAAGTTGGGGAAATGTTACGTTCAATCTTTTTGCCGATTCAGGTCTTACTGAACCAAGTGGAATTGATCTGATCGGTAACCGCCTGATCGTTTCGGATTTTGCAACAGGTGATATTATAATATATGATAAATCAACTTCAACAGGTGTAGAGTTAGGCAGAATAGTAACTGGCACACCGGGAATCATGGGAGTGAAAATCGGTCCGGATGGAAAGATCTGGTATGTGAACGCAACCACAAATGAAGTGATCCGGATTGATGGAATTTCTGTTGATGTTGAATCAGTAGAATCAGAAATGACTATGAATGTTTATCCAAATCCTGCAACTTCTCAGGTTTATGTTTCTTCAAATATTCCTTTCAATTTGTCAGATGTGTTGACCTATGATGTCGCAGGAAAATTAATTGATTGTTCTCTGAACAGAATCAATGATCACACCGTCGCAATTAATATTGATAAGCTTTCTCAGGGTGTTTACTTTGCAACATTAAAAAATGAGACTCAAGTCAGAACCGTTCGGTTTATGAAGAAGTAGTTTTTTTTCATCCCTGTATTTTTGGTCAAGGGTCAAAGGTCAATTGCTACATAAGGCAATTAACTTTTGACCCTTTACATTTTTTTATTTTTCTTCTCATTTTTTACCTTTCATTTGTGAATCACTACTTTCCCATAAAATCAAACTTTGTAATTTAAGTTGAAAATTATATCTCAAAGTTTATTGCCCTCTGCGTTAGCTCAATGTCATTAAGTTAAACTAAAGAATTTATTACAAGTATATATATTCAGAAGTGACAGGCCCGTTAGGGCCAAACTTTTGGTAACACTAGACTACACAAGAGCGCTAAGCCCCTTTAGGGGCGCACTCTTTATACACAATGCATATGTCCATTAATTCAACTGAATAAAAGTTCCAGCATATAGTGGTTGCGTTTGGATTGCCTGATGTACAATCGTGCTTTTGTTGTCGGAAAAATCTGTGCGTTTAAAGAGTGCGCCCCTAAAGGAGCTTGCCGCTCCTGGGTGGTCCAAATGTTACCAAGAGTATGGCCCTAACGGGCCTGGTAACCTATAAATTAACAACGAAAGCATCATTCGCCTTAACCAAATGACCTTGAGCTTTAACTTTAACTGTTGGCTATAAAAGTAGTTTGCTAAAAAAAATTATAAATAATCTATTGTTGACAGAACGAAATATTCTTCATTTATTTTTTATCTTAAGTTGACGACTATGCGATAGCTATCGGGATTTTGAGCAAACAAAAAAGGAAAAGTTGAAATATGGAACTTGCATCGTGGTCTTAATATCCTAAGAAATTGTTTTATCGGACATAAGTACTTTTCAATAAAGAATTTCATTTCCAAAATAAAAAAGCTACTTTCGGACAAATTCCATTTGGGATTTTTGAAAAAAGATTAGTCGATGAGTTTTTTTACCACATCAAAATTCAGATTTAGATCAGTTTTATTTTTACTTCTTGTCATGCTTTTCTCACGCGAAAGCAGAGCGCAGAATAAAAATAGCATTGATAGCCTGCTTTCAATAATCCGAAATTCAACAGACGATAGTCTGATCGCAAAGAAGTACGTTGAACTGGGAAAAGCATATATTCAGACCGACATGAATAAAGCTTTTGAAAGTTTTGATAAAGCAATTGAAATCGGAAAAAGAAGCGAACTGCTCAATATTATTGGGGATGCTTATAGTAATAAAGGATTTGCCTGTATTCTTAAAGGTGAAAAAGAGAAGGCTCTATTTTATCTTGATTCTGCTTTGGTATTTATAAAAAATACCGGTAATAAAGTTATTCAAGCATCAATCTATCAGAATTACGGAAATTATTATCATACTTTCGGAAATGAGGCTGAGTCAATGAAGTATCATTTACTTAGTTTGAAGATCAGGGAGGAGCTGGGTGATACACTCGGACAAGCCAGACTTTTTAATGGCATTGCCGGAATTTATCTGGCCCAAAGAAATAATGAAAAAGCTCTTGAATGGTATAAAAAGAGTCTGAATATTTTGCGTAACGGTAAAGATAAGACAGTTGTCAGTGTAGTTTTGGGGAATGTCGGAAACGTTCTGATTAAAATGAATAAGCTTGAAGAAGCATATTCAACCTATATGGAATTACTTGTATTGTCGAAAGCTACTCAGAATAAGGACGGAGAAGTAATTGCAAACATGGGGTTTTCAAAGATCGCTTATGATAAAGGAAATTTTACTGATGCATTGATCTATCTTCAAAAAGCCGAAACGCTTTGCAAAGAAATTGGAAATAATTCACGCCTTATTGTAATTTATGGTAAGACGGGTGATATTCATGTGAAGAATAAGGAGTATAAAAAAGCGTTGGAGTATTACGAGCTTTTCTATGAGGATGCAAAAAAGATGGGTTCGAAAAGTACGGAGGTGAACGGATTGCAATTATTAGCTCAATGTTATGCATTGATGGGTGATCATGAAAATGCCTATAAATATTTAGCTGAATATACACAGCAAAATGATTCCCTCGTAGAAGGGGAAAATCAGGTGCAACTGACTGAAATGCAGACAAAATTTGAAACGGAGAAAAAAGAACAGGAGAATAAGATCTTGTCTGGACAATTGCAAGTTCAGGAACTTGAGTTGAGTAAAAAAAGGAACCAGATGATTGGCCTTTTCATTCTGCTCGTTTTATTTATTCTGATCACACGTTTAATCGTAAGACAGAATAAATTGAGACATGAGCAAACTACTGTTATCATGAAGCAAAAATTATTGCGAACACAAATGAATCCGCATTTTATATTTAATTCTCTTACTACCATAGAAAGTTTTGTGTATGAAAACCAGCCCAAAGAAGCCGGAAAGTACTTGTCTGATTTTGCAAGGTTAATGCGATTGATCCTTGAGAATTCTGCGGAAGAGTATATCCCACTTAGTAAAGAAATAAAAACTCTTGAATACTATCTCTTGTTACAGAGATTAC
>JBMQEM010000207.1:0-40090 GCA_049363815.1 Bacteroidota bacterium | reverse complement strand
TGAAGTATAATGAAGTATAATGAAGTATAATGAAGTATAATGAAGTATAATGAAGAACTTCTCTTCACTTCATTTCACTTCTTTTCACTTCTTTTCACTTCTTTATACTTCTTTCAATTTAACTATTTTTGTAAATACAATTTTTTCACTTCATCAAACGTCGGAAAGTCATTGTGATGCCACATCCCCTTCACTACTCCATTCTGAAGAAGGACCAGTCCCGGGTTGGAACGGATGATCGTTTTTAAAGTAGTTCCATCTGTATAGTAGTAATCAAATAAAGAATTATGCTTGTGCTTGAAATCATCAACTTCCTTAGGAGCAGAAGCAGTTAGTCCCATAAACTCCACTCCTGCCTTCTGACACAGCGCAACGAAGTCGTTGACCTGTGATTGAACATCATTATCCGTATGATTGATATCGTAAGCTACAAGCAGAAAAACGCTAGGTTGTTTAAGGACATCTTCCGTTATATCTGACCCATCAACTGAATTAATAGTAAAGTCATGGATCTTTGGTTTGTCACCTTCTACGATTACCTTGTCTTTCCGGTCGATAAACTTATATGTATCGTCAAGCGTTGACAATTGATCCATATTCAATTCCAGTTGCTTTCCATCTTTTTCATAGATGAAAACCATTACGACACTGTCTTTTTTTGCATTTGGCGGAAGTTCCATTCCTTCAGGTATACTAGAACCGATTGCATACGGCCGGAAATCAATTACCGGAAGATGCATATAGCAATACATGGAGAAACAGAAGGAAGCAATAAATCCGGCATAAGCAGCATATGTTGATGCAGTTTCGCCAAACAATGGTTTTATTTCATTTCTCTTCAGGAAAATAAATGTGATCAACACCAGTAAGACCACATCTTTCATGAATGACTGGAATGGTGTAAGATGCAGGGCATCTCCAAAACATCCGCAATCTTTGACTACATCAAAATACCATGAATAGAAAGTGAGGAAGGTGAAAAATATGATCATTAAAAATAACGACCACACAGTAAATTTCATCTTTGCACCCAGTAACAAGGCCACTCCAATTCCGATCTCGAAGGCACAAATTCCGATTGCTAGAGCCAGCGAGGCAAATTTCAACCATGGCATATTGAATACTTCAAAATATTCATCAAGCTTGTAAGAAAAACCCAGTGGGTCATTTGCTTTGATGAATCCGGAAATGATAAACAAAACTCCAACAAGTAATCGTGAGATCTGAGCAAGAATTTTCATAAGCTGATTTTATTTTTCTGATTCCAGTTTTATTAAAGCAAAAACTGAATAGTTAATGATATCGTAATAATTGGCCTCTATGCCTTCACTTACTAAAGTGCTTCCTTTATTATCCTCGATCTGTTTGATACGAAGCAATTTCATAAGGATAAGATCAGTCATTGAGCTGGTACGCATACCACGCCAGGCTTCACCATAATCGTGATTCTTATCTTCCATCAACTCCTTCGACTTTTTGACATGAAATTCAAAATGACGGGTCACTTCTGAAGCAGGCATTTCAAGATTCTCTTCACTTCCCATTTCAATCTGGATAAGGGCAATTACACAATAGTTGATGATTCCAACGAATTCACCATCAATAGTATCATTTACTTTCTGAATACCCTTTTCTTCTATACTTCTGATCCGCTGAGCCTTGATAAAGATCTGATCTGTAATCGAGCTTAATCTCAGAATGCGCCATGCCGTACCATAATCTTTCATTTTATTGATGAAAAGATCCTTGCAGCGGCCGATGATCTCGTTATAATGTGTGGAGGTACTTTTGGTCATTTCCTTTGCCGGTACTGAAATTACGGCTTCTGATTTCATTTCTTAATTGATTGTGTATTTTTGTACGACATTTTACGATCAAAAGACCATTTATGAACGCTTGCGAAGATACATTTTTATGATGAATTTCTCCTTAAACTGCCGTGGAAGGCTTTTAGATTTATCAACACCGGTTGTCATGGGTATCGTAAATCTGACACCAGATTCCTTCTTTGACGGCGGAAAATACCAGGACGATCGCTCTCTTCTTGATCGCATAGAATTCCTTCTTAAAAACGGAGCCGATATTTTAGACATCGGTGGGCAATCGACCCGTCCGGGTGCTGAAATCGTCAGTGAATCTGAAGAATGGAATCGTATCAAAAATGTTATTCCAATCATTCTGAAAGAGTTTCCAAAAAGCATTATTTCAGTGGACACTTTTTACAGCGACGTTGCCATAAAAACGGCCGATCAGGGAGCTTCTATCATAAACGATATCAGTGGCGGAACTCATGATCATAAAATGTTTGAAACGATAGCATCACTCAAGGTGCCTTATATATTGATGCACATTCCCGGTAATACAAAATCAATGCATACTGTTACGGAAAATGTCAACATTGTACTTGACGTATGGAATTATTTTGACCGGAAAATTGCCGAATTAAAATCGATGGGAGTTACGCAGCTCGTGATCGACCCCGGATTCGGATTCGGCAAAACGATCGAACAAAATTATTCGCTTTTAAAGAATATGCATGTATTCAACAATTTCAATATCCCAATACTCGCAGGAATAAGCAGAAAATCAATGGTCAACAAAGTTCTGAATATTAAGCCGGAGGATTCTCTAAACGGCACTACAGTTCTCAATACACTTGCTCTGATGAATAATGCATCCATCCTCCGGGTCCATGATGTTATTGAAGCAAGACAGGTGATAACTCTTGTGGAGCAATATCGCAAGGTTGAATAAAATATAATAATTTCGGAATGCGAAATGTGAATTATCAGACACCAGTTGAAAGTTGAAAAAAGAATATTCATTCAAGATCAAAAAATAGATAAGAAAGCAAGTGCAATTTATTATCCAGAGCTAATTACTAATTACCAAATACTACTCACTAAAAAATAATGGACCTCTTCCACATCGGCTTTCTCACTATCAGGCTCATTGATCTGATCGATATTGCTATTGTGACTTTTCTGCTTTACAAACTTTACAATTTATTACGCGGTGGAGTTGCCATCAATATCTTTATCGGCTTACTTACAGTATATGCATTGTACTGGATCTGCGTAAAGATCCTGAATATGGAGTTGCTGGGAACTATTCTCGGACAGTTCATCAGTCTCGGTTTTATTGCATTGATCATCGTCTTTCAGCAGGAGGTTCGTAGGTTTTTAATTGTACTTGGAACGAATAATATTTTATCGAAAAATAATTTCACCAAACAATTCCTTCCCTGGAACTGGCAAACCCAGAAAAATCCACCGCTTGATATTTCGGCAATTGTAAAAGCCTGCAGACAAATGTCAAAAAGTCGTACAGGTGCTATCATTGTCCTTGCCAAGTCATCTCAATTGAAATATTTCTCCAATACCGGCGATAATATGGACGCAGATATTTCACAGCGATTGATCGAAAGTATTTTTTTTAAGAATTCCCCTATGCACGATGGTGCCATTATCATTGTCAATAATAAAATTAAAGCTGCACGGTGTGTATTACCGGTCACTGAGAATGTTGACCTTCCGGCACATCTGGGTATGCGTCACAGAGCAGCGATCGGAGTAACAGAACAAAGTGATGCAATTGCTTTGTCCGTATCAGAAGAGACAGGTGATATTTCTATTGCAAAAGAAGGACAGATCCAACTGAATGTTTCGCTGGATGAGCTGGAGAAAAATTTGAGGTTGGAGTTTGAGCAATAAATTGAAAGTGGAATGAAGAAGTGAAACTAACTTACCGGAAATTAATTGGATGTATTTGCTGAATCATTCATCATCTGAAATTTCTTTACCAGTTCCTCATCGCTGATTCCCATTTCAAGTTGTTCAAAGGTAGCTTGTGCACTTGGAGCAAGCGGATGGTCCGGGAAGCGTTGCACAAATTCTTTATATCTTCTTTTTGCAGCTTCCTTTGAATGTAATTCTGTATCATATATAAAAGCCTGCATAAAAAGTGCAGAAGCGCATCTTTGGTGTGTTGGATATTTATTCAATAATCGTCCAAGTAATTCCACAGCAGTGTTGGGATCTCTCATACTATTGGAAAGATCAGCTGCCTTAAATAAATAAGATGCACTCAAGGTATCATCTGGATACAGACCGGCAAATTTCAGATACAGATCTTTCACCGCCTTGCCCTTTTCAGGATCAACAACCAGTGATACATCATTTACCAAACCTGACTCTGCCTTTTTAATTTCATTCATCAACTGCTCTTTTTCAGAAGAGCAGCCGACAAGAAATGTTATAAAAAAAAGTAACGCTATTGATCTGTACAATTTCATATACTCATTGGATTTATTTTGAAGTCCGGGTCCGCGCAGGGAATTTCATTTTATAATCTACATCAACAATGCCTTGTGAGATGTTGATCAGTTTCTTCTTGATCAATCGTTGTCTCAATGGCGAGATCCTGTCAGTAAAGAGAATTCCTTCGATATGATCATATTCATGCTGAATGATCCGTGCAGCCATTCCATCAAATGTCTTTTTTTGCAATTTCCAGTTTGCATCATAGTATTCTATGTTCAATTCCGGTTTACGCAGCACATCTTCGCGGACTGAAGGAATGGACAAACAACCTTCATTGAATTTCCATAGATCACCATTCTCTTCGCGGATCACTGCATTAATGAAAACTTCTTTGAAGTCCTTTACAGGATCTTCCTCAAATGGTGCACCGTCAATAACAAATAACCGAATAGAAAGTCCGATTTGTGGAGCAGCTAAACCTACTCCACTGCTATCATACATAGTTTCGAACATATCGTCGATCAGTTCCTTCAACTTTGGATAATTTTTATCAATTTCCTGTGCTTTCTTTTTTAACACCGGATCTCCATAAGCGATAATTGGATATATCATAGACTCAATTTTCAAATCTGATTTGCATTCATATATGATTGCAAAATTATTACTGCACTTGTCTGGTCGACCAATGATTTATTTCTGCGTTCCATTTTTTTTACTCCACTCATCCTTATCGCCTGTTCTGCCATCTTGGAAGTAAACCGTTCGTCGAATCTTGCTACAGACATTTCAGGAAAAGTTTTCTTTATTGTTTTTACAAATTGCTCTACCTGTGGTGTCACTTCAGAAGCAGTATTATTCATTTGCTTTGGCTCACCAACAACTACCAATTCCACATCATTTAAGCTGAAGTATTTTTTTAAATATTCAATGATATCTTTTGAATGAATAGTATCTAATGCCGTAGCTATTATCTTGTTAGGGTCGGTTATGGCAATACCAACGCGTTTGGTTCCATAATCAATAGCCATAATTCTTCCCATTTGGCAAATATAGCCCAAAAATATGATTTTGCAGCAAATTTACCTCTCTATCCAATCAACAAAGTAACTGAATACTTGCTCTAAAACAATAAAGAAAAGTATTGTTAGTTTCAGTATTGAGACTTTCCTTTGCTTTCAAATCAAGTCATCCTATTTATGAAAGAGATCATCGAGAAAGCATGGGAAAACCGGGAGCTTTTGAAAGAGAAAAACACCCAGGATTGTATCAGAAATATCATTGAAGAACTCGATAAAGGCCGGATCAGGGTTGCGGAATTTTCTGCAGGAAGCTGGATAGTCAATGACTGGATCAAGAAAGCTGTTATTTTATATTTCCCTATTCAACAAATGGAAACGCTGCATGCCGGTCCAATGGAATTTCATGATAAAATGAAACTCAAGACCGACTATGCAAGTCAGGGAGTTCGTGTAGTTCCTCATGGAATAGCCCGGTACGGAAGCTATCTCGCCAAAGGTGTAATTCTGATGCCTTCATATGTAAATATCGGGGCATATGTCGATGAAGGTACAATGGTAGATACCTGGGCAACGGTAGGTTCCTGTGCTCAGATCGGAAAGAACGTACACCTTAGTGGCGGAGTTGGAATCGGTGGTGTGCTGGAACCGGTTCAGGCAGCTCCTGTGATCATTGAAGATAATTGTTTTATCGGTTCCCGTTGTATTGTTGTTGAAGGTGTTCATGTTGAAACGGAAGCTGTACTCGGAGCCAATGTGGTTTTGACCATGTCAACAAAAATCATTGATGTTACCGGTCCGAATCCGGTCGAGTTCATTGGAAAAGTCCCATCAAAGTCTGTTGTAATTCCCGGATCATTCACCAAAAAATATCCTGCCGGTGAATTCCAGGTTCCCTGTGCATTGATCATTGGAAAACGAAAAGAGAGTACTGACAAAAAAACTTCCCTGAATTCTGCACTGAGGGATTTCGGAGTTTCAGTTTAAAATATACCGGATCCATTACATGAAATTCCTGATCATTCAGACTGCTTTCACAGGCGATGTTATTCTTGCAACAGCATTGGTGGAAAAATTACATTCTGTTTTACCACAGGCAGAGATCAGTATTATTGTCAGGAAAGGAAATGAAACACTTTTAACCGGACATCCTTACCTGAAAGAAGTTCTGATCTGGGATAAGAAAAAAAATAAATTCGGAAATCTTATCCGGTTGATCCATTCAGTAAGAGCAAAAAAATTTGATGTAGCAATAAACCTCCAGAGATTCGGCGGTACAGGACTTCTTACTATTCTTTCCGGTGCAAAAGAGAAACTTGGATATTCTAAAAATCCGTTCAGTCTGTTTTTTACACGAAGATTTCCGCATTCAATCGGTGATGGTACCCATGAAGTGGAAAGAAATCAATCGCTGATCAGTCATCTCACGGATAAGACATTTTCAAAACCCCGCCTCTATCCTTCTCCTGCAGATAAAAGTAATATCTCCGGATATGCCAATAAAAAATATATCACCATTTCACCGGGTTCAGTATGGTTTACCAAAACATTACCTGCATACAAATGGATCGAACTGGTTCAAAAATATAAAACCGATTCACCGGAAACGGCTGTCTATTTACTGGGCTCAAAAGCAGAAGCAAGTCTTGGAGAAGAAATAATTTCTAAAAGTGGTCATGGACAGATTACGAACCTGGCCGGTAAATTATCTTTTCTGGAATCGACAGCATTGATGGAAAAATCCATGATGAATTATGTCAACGATTCTGCACCATTACATATGGCCGGTGCTATCAATGCTCCGGTTACTGCAGTATTTTGTTCAACTATTCCCGGGTTTGGCTTTGGGCCACTTTCCGATCTATCCAGAATTGCAGAAACAGGTTTAAAATTAAATTGCCGACCTTGCGGTTTACACGGTTACCGGTCTTGTCCGATGACACATTTTAAATGTGCACATTCAATTGAGATCGATAAAATCTATTATTCAAATAAATGAACGAGCAGGTAAAAGCAGAAATTAAAAAGGCACTTGCTGTTTTAAAAAACGGTGGTGTTATTTTATATCCTACAGATACCGTCTGGGGACTAGGCTGCGATGCCACAAATCCGGAGGCTGTTAAAAAGATCTATGAAATAAAAAAACGTGCAGATTCAAAAACGATGATACTGTTGGTCGATCTTGAGGCACGGCTTTCAACTTATGTAAAAGAAATTCCAGATCAGGCCTGGCCACTGATAGAATTTACCGATAAGCCTCTGACAATAGTGTATGATGGCGCACGAAACTTACCACAGGAATTAATCGCAGAAGATGGCAGCATTGCAATACGGGTAACGAACGATGAGTTTTGCAAAAACCTTATCGGTGTACTCAGGAAACCATTGGTTTCCACTTCGGCTAACATTAGTGGTTCACCGGCGCCTGCAATATTCCAGGAAGTCACTGAGGAAATCAGGTCTGCAGTTGATTATATTGTGAATTGGCGAAAAGACGACCGTCAGCGTCATCAACCATCTTCCATCATCAAACTGCAAAAAGGCGGATTGATTAGGGTTATCAGACCTTAAATATGGAGAATAAGAGCTGTTCTGCCTTTTCTATAAAGGCAAATAGGCTTATCTTTGCAGCCCTGTAAAACAACAGATGAAAAAACACTTACAACACCGGATCTTTTCTGTCATTGCAGAAGAAGCTGAGGCTTTGAATCAACAAGCATTTGTTGTGGGTGGCTATGTTCGCGATATTTTTCTCAAGAGAGAATCAAAAGACATTGACATTGTTGTTATCGGAAGCGGAATTGACCTTGCCCAGCAAGTCGCAAACAAATTAGGTGATAATGTTTCAGTAAATATTTTCCGGAATTTTGGAACAGCAATGCTTCGTTGGCGCGATACCGAAATTGAGTTTGTTGGCGCTAGAAAAGAATCATATAGAGCAGATTCAAGGAAACCAATTGTAGAAGAAGGAACTCTTGAGGATGATCAAAAGCGACGTGATTTTACGATCAATGCTATGGCCATTCATCTTACGAAATCAAATTTCGGGGAGTTGTTGGATCCCTTTAATGGGATAAATGACCTTGAAAATAAGGTCATCCGAACACCATTAGATGCAGATATTACTTTCTCAGATGACCCTTTGAGAATGATGCGGGCAATTCGATTTGCATCGCAACTTCATTTTCATATAGATAATTCCGCACTTGAATCGATCACCAAAAACTGTGAGCGGATCAGGATCGTAAGTGGAGAACGGATCTCTGAGGAGTTAAACAAGATCATACTTTCATCAAAACCATCCATCGGCTTTGATCTATTATTTAAAACAGGTTTACTCCAGATCATCTTTCCTCAGATGTGTCTTCTACATGGTGTTGAATATATAAACGGGCAAGGACATAAAGATAATTTTTATCATACCTTACAAGTCTTAGACAATGTAGCAAAGGCTTCAGATGATCTTTGGCTTCGGTGGGCAGCAATTTTGCATGACATAGCAAAACCAGCCACAAAACGATTTGAACCGGGTCAGGGCTGGACATTTCATGGACATGAAGACAAAGGTGCCCGGATGGTAAAAAATATTTTCCGCCAGTTGAAATTACCTCTCAATGAAAAAATGAAATTCGTTGAGAAACTGGTTCAGTTGCATTTAAGACCAATTGTACTGGCCCAGGATCATGTTACGGATTCAGCAATCAGGCGGTTATTATTTGATGCGGGAGACGATATTGATTCATTAATGATTCTCTGTCATGCTGATGTAACCACTAAAAATGATTATAAAGTAAAAAAGTATAAAGAAAATTTCAGGATCGTTACTGAAAAATTAAAGGAAGTTGAAGAGAAAGACAGGATCAGAAACTGGCAGCCACCAATTACCGGAGAACACATTATGGAGACGTTCAATATCAGTCCGGGGAAAGAAGTCGGAATAATAAAAAATGCGATCCGCGAGGCTATTCTGGAAGGTGAGATCAGAAATGATTACGAAGAAGCATTTGAATTAATGTTAAAAATAAGCAAAGACCTTGGTCTCAAACGTAGAAAAATGACCTCATAAGAGGATAAAATAGCCTGACAAATAAGTCATAATTTTTTGAGAAAGGCCTGTTTTAAAAAAAGATTCTTTTTACTTTTGAACCTGATACAGAATACAACTATGGCAACCTACCGATTAAGAGTAATCATTGAGGATCACGAAGAAGTCGTTCGTGATATTGAGATCAAATCTACACAGACCTTTGAAGAGCTTCATCATGCCATTCATACATCAATTGGTTTTGACGGAAGTAAATCAGCGTCGTTCTATATGAGCGATGACAACTGGAAAAAAGGAAAAGAGATAACGAATAAAGATCTTACTGAAGCTGAAACGGAAACGAAAGCTAAGATGAAGAATGCCCGGCTGTGCGATTTCATTATTGATCCACACCAGAAGATCTATTATGTTTTTGATCTTGGAGTATGGACATTCCGGATAGAACTTGTCAAGATCAACCGCGAAGAAGACCAGCATGCAAAATATCCACGTTGCATTAAATCAAGCGGTGAAGCACCCAAGCAATATGGCAACACACTTGCAGCAGCTCTCCCCATACCTGAAGATTTTGACTCACTGGAAGACCTCGATGATGCTGAGGATGACGAAGACGATTCTGATGGCGATATTCTCGCTATTGACTCAAGTGAATTACCGGAAGGCGAAGAGAAAGATGATTCATTCATTGCTGCTACAGGCGACGTGGAAGAATCTGCAGACGATTTTGGCAGCGATGACGAAAACATGCTTGATGACAGCATCTCTGAAGACAAAGACGAATTCTAATATTCAAAAATTTCTACCACAACAAGAAACCCTCCTACCCGAGGGTTTTTTATTTTCAAAAAAATGAAAAAACTCATTGTAATTGGCGGCCCGACTGCATCCGGAAAAACCGGACTGGCAATTGAACTGGCAAGATTTTACAAGACGGAAATTATCAATGCTGATAGCCGGCAGTTTTATAAATACATGGACATTGGAACTGCTAAGCCAACTCAGGAAGAATTATCACAGGCTGTTCATCATTTTGTAGATTTCCTGGAACCCGATCAGGAATATAATGCAGGGAGATTTGAATCTGATGCTCTGGCAAAGATCGCAGAGATCCATGGTAAAAATGACTATGCAATTGTTGTCGGTGGCAGTGGACTTTACATCCGGACTCTCTGTGAAGGAATGGACGACCTCCCTGAAACTGACCCTGAACTGAGAACAAAATACAACCAGTTATTTAAAGACGGAGGGCTCGAAGTTTTACAGAAATTATTGATCGAAAAAGATCCCGATTATTTTGAAGTAGTTGATCGAAATAATCCGCACCGGATCATCCGGGCATTGGAAGTTATTGAACAGACAGGTGTCACCTACTCATCACTGAGGAAAAGAATTAAACCTGAACGGCCTTTTGAAATAATAAAAATTGCAATTGACATAGACAGAGAAGAGTTATATGAACGGATCAACAATCGTGTTGATATTATGATCTCGTCTGGTTTAATTGACGAAGTAAAATCTTTATTAAAGTACAGAAATTGCAATGCACTGCAAACAGTTGGCTATATTGATATTTTCAGTTTTCTCGATGGAGCCATTTCTCTGGAAACAGCTATTGAACTGATCAAAAAGAATTCGCGAAATTATGCCAAACGCCAGATGACCTGGTTCAGGAAAGATGAGGAGTTTCAGTGGGTCAAGAAAGAAGATTTTGGGGATTTGCAGGAATTGATAAATGGTCAATGACCGGAGAATTATTTTCCACATATTAACTTAAAAGGTTTAAGGGGTTTAAAGTGTTCAGGACACTCCCAGAACACATTAAACCCCTTAAACTATATAAGCTCAATAAATTTTTACTCCGGCATTAAAACCAGCCGTGCATAATTGTCGGTCTTGAAATATTTATCAGCAAAGACAATAAAGTCTTTTCCCGACAATGAGTTCACCCATGTATTGTACCCTTCCATTTCATCCAGCTTTTCATTGTTCTTATCAGCTGAAATCATTGCCGATAACCAGAATGAGTTTTCTTTCAGTGCTGTTTCACGTTCGCGGATAAAAGTCTGTTTGATCTTTTCAAGATTTTTTTCATCACACCCCTTTGCCTTTACCTCTGCAATTACTGTCTGAACGGCATCGATGAGTGAATCTACATTCTCAGGTTTGCAACTGAACCCAACTGTATTTTCAAGTTTCTGGACCGGAATTCTGGAAGGATTCATATTGAAACTTACTCCATAAACACCGCTCTTATCTTCCCTCAAAACTTCTCTCAGGCGGATACTGACCAGTTTATTTAAAGCATAAACCTCATGCCGGTTCTTTGCATTATATTCAAAATCCATATTCCATCGAAGTGAAACATAACTTTTAGGAGCTAGTCCTTTCGAAACTGTTTTACTGATCTTTCCTTTCGGACCTCTTACACCAAGATCCTTCCAGTTCTTAACTGTTCCGGAAGATGGAAGATTCCCTATGTATTTACATGCATATTGCTTTAACGAATCGATATCGAAATTTCCAACGAAATAAAAATTTGTACCTGCTACGTCACCCATTAGTTCCTTATAAATAGCCAGTGCCCTGCCGGGGTTGATGCTGTCTACACTTTCAGTAGTCATAGGGCGTCCGATATAATGATAGCCTGACATCAAATAATTAACAGTATCATTATATACAGCCTGTGGATTCACGCTTTTATTTTTCAATGCGGTCTTTCTGGCTTCTACGAATTGTGAAAAAGCATCATTATCTATTCTCGGCATCGTATGATAACCATAGATCAGCTCCATCATCGTGGAAAGGTCTTTCGGGGCACAGCTTCCGCTCAAACCCTGAGTCAACTGATTGATCGAAGGAGAACAACTTACCGTTTTTCCGCTCATCATTTTTTCCAGCATCGTTGCGTCAAATTCACCTAATCCGGAATTATCTACAATTGCATCAGCAGATACTGCGGAATAAAAATCCTGCTGTCCTGTAGTTGACCAGCCACCATTGCTATAACTGGAAAATAAGATCTTATCGTTATTAAAATCTGTTTGCTTAACCTTAACTGTAACTCCGTTTTTGAAAGTCCATTTAGTAATTCCATATTTCTCATCCTTCTCTTCAGAAACGACAGGTTGTGCCTTTAGAATTGCTTCGATCAATGGTTTGTTGCTGACTTTGTCAACGTATGCAGCTAAATCAGAAGTTTTCACTTCATCGAACATTTTCTTTATTTCAGCTTCAGTAGGAATTTCAATACCGTCTTTTTGCGGATATGTAATCAGCGCAAAACAATTTTCGCTTCCTGTAATATAATTTTTTCCAATTACTCCAATTTCATCCAATGAGATCTGCGATATAAAAAAGTTATAATACTCATATTCCTTTTCAATTCCCGGAATTGGTTCTTTGGTCAGGAAGTTACTTACATATTCACGTGCAAATCCTCCTGAAGGTGATTTATCTCTTTCATTATATGCCCGTTTAATATTATCAAGAGCTTCTGCTTTCACACGATCCAGTTCAGTCTGAGTGAAACCATATCGACGGATCCTTTCCAGTTCCTGAATGACCGTATTCAATGCAACTTTGAATTTTGTCTCGGCACATCTGATACTTACATCAAAAGAACTTTTTGTCCGCACCATACCTCCAAAACCCCCGCCTGCAGCGAGAAACGGAGCATCTGCTTTTCTGCTGATCTCACCCAGCCTTGCATTCATCATAGAAGAAAAAAGTTGCTTGACAATATCATCACGAAAATCATTTATTTTAATATTTGTTACCCGTGGTAATTTATACAGCAATTCAATTCCTGAAGAAGAATTCTCCTTGTCAGTCACTGCAGCATACAACATTTCCTTTGATGCAGGAACTTCATATGCCTGCCATACTTTTGAAGATTTTTTTGCAGGGACTTTTGAAAATTGGTCCTTGATCTTTTTTTCCATTTCATCCAAATCAAAATCACCGACAGCTACTACAGCCATCAGATCTGGACGGTACCAGTCATTATAAAAAGCCCTGATGGCACTTTGAGGAGTGTTTTCAATGATCTCTTTTTTTCCAATTGGCAATCGTTCGGCATATCTGCTATCCTTAAATAAAAGAGGCCAGTATTGACGACGCATTCTTTCTCCGGCACCTTGTCCGATACGCCATTCTTCGACAACAACACCGCGCTCCTTCTGAACTTCAACAGAATCAAAGGTGAGATTATGAGCCCATTCTTCCAGGATCTGCAGTCCTTTGTCGACTATTTCAGATTTATCCGTTGGAATTTGCAGCATATAAACAGTTTCATCAAAACTTGTATACGCATTCAGATGCGGACCGAATTTTGTTCCTACTGATTCCAGGTAATCGATTAGTTCATTCTTTTTAAAACTTTTCGTTCCATTGAATGCCAGGTGCTCTGTTAAATGGGCAATCCCCTGCTGGTTATCGTCCTCAAAATTCGAACCTGCATTCACTGCCAGCCGTAGTTCGGCCCGTTGTTCAGGTTTGGAGTTTTTTCTGACATAGTATTTCATACCATTAGGCAGCATTCCAATTCTGATCTTTGGATCAACAGGAATCGGAGCATCAATCTGGATCTGAGCGGATCCGCCAACTGACAGACACCACAATAGGATTATTAACAAAAACTTCTTCACGTGCTGTATTTTTTGATTGCTGAAAGATAAAAGATTCTTTGAAAACAATTACAGTCCTTCTATATTTATACAATGAAGAAATTGCTGTTTTTATTCCTATTGACCTATTCTTTGCAAGTAAAATCGCAGGAATCAAGAAGTTCTGATCATTCACTGACATATGAAGAATTACTGACAGAATATAAACGATTAGATAAACAGTTTGAACATGCCTTTTTAATTCCATATGGAAAGACAGACTGCGGTGAACCTTTGAATCTGTTTGTAATCTCCGCCGGAGGAATTTTTCAACCAAAACAGGTCCATGATCAGAATAAATGTGTGTTGTTCATCAACAATGGAATTCACCCGGGCGAACCCGATGGAATGGACGCAAGTTTGCGATTTGCAAAAGATCTTCTTTTCAAGGAAAAATACAATGACCTACTCAAAAATGTAGTAGTCTGTATAATCCCGGCATTTAATATTGATGGTGCACTTGAAAGAAATTCCAACAGCCGGGTCAATCAGGACGGTCCTGCTGAATATGGTTTTCGTGGCAATGCAAGAAACCTTGATCTGAACAGGGATTTCATTAAAACTGATGCATTGAATACAAAGTCGATCAAATTAATTCTTCAGCAATGGGATCCGGATGTATTTGTTGACACGCATGTTTCAGATGGTGCCGACTACCAGTATACAATGACTTTGATAAGTTCACAGCATAGTAAGGCAAGTCCACCAATAGGCAATTACATGAAAAATGTCTTCACTCCTGCTCTTTTCAATTCCATGAAATTAAAAAAGGATGAAATGACCCCTTATGTTTCAACTCTTGTTGAAGAAGGTGTTCCTGATAGCGGCATCGTGGCATTTTTAGAAACACCACGATTTGCCAGCGGATATGCTACTTTGTTAAATTCATTCGCATTCATTACTGAAACCCATATGTTAAAACCATTTCCTGAACGGGTTAACAGTACACAGCGGTTTCTTCATTCTATGATTTCAATTTGCGCTGAAAAAAAAGATGAAATTATCGCTGCAAGAAAAGAAGCCTTTGAACACGACCTTGAAATGAATTCATTTCCTTTTAACTGGGAAGTCGACTTCAATAAAAAGGATGAACTACTATTCAAAGGTTATGAAAGTTCTTATGAAAAAAGCAGGGTAACCTCCGGAATGAGACTTAAATATGATCGAAAGAAACCTTTTGAGAAAGTAATTCCATACTACAACAACTATGTAGCGAAAGACACATTCCCGGTTCCGGCATTCTTTTATGTTCCACAAGCCTGGGAAAATATTATCCGTATGCTTGATGCTAACGGAATAAAGTCAACCAGAATAATGCAGGATTCTGTTTCCTCTGCTACCACAATGTATATTAGGGAATATAAAACCACTGGATCTGCCTATGAAGGTCATTATCTGCATTACGACACAAAAACAGAGTTGAAAATTGAAAAGATCAAATTCAATAAAGGTGACTACCTGATCGATTGTGATCAAAAACATATTCGCATTATTCTGGAAACACTGGTTCCATCTGCTGTAGACAGCTATTTTAACTGGGGATTTTTCGATTCAATCCTGCAGCAAAAAGAATGGTTCTCTTCTTATGTGTTTGAAGATATCGCAGAAAAACTGTTAGCTGAAAACAAACAATTGAAAAGCGAATTCGAAAAGTGGAAAACAGATCATCCAAATGAGGACGAGTTTAGTCAGCTTTACTATGTGTATTCACACTCGGAATACTTTGAAAAGAGTTGTAAGAGGTATCCGGTGAGGATGATTTACGTTAATTAAGGTTGTTAAAAAACCAAGAGTTTGGGTAGACAATGCTTTTCCTGACAACAAAAAATCCGGACTGTATGCACAATCCGGATCTTTCCTCTGAAGAATTAAACAGTAATTTTTAGTCCATAACATCACCGGTTCTTACATACAAGTCCTGTAGTTTTACAGACAATTCCCGGATCAGATCCAGATCATCTACAGACAATTGACTGAAGTCGTCGCTGACGTTGCTGATTTGTTTCTGCTCACGTTTTGTTTGCGGATATTCAATATCTTTATTTAAGATGTGATCCAGTAATCCGTTAAAGTATCGCTGGCGATCTGCCGGATTTAACTTTTTAATTAAAGAGCGGATACTCTGGACGTGGCTTTCAATTTCCACTTCAATGTGTACATGATTCGTTTGATTCTCCACAACCTTTAATTTGGGAAAATCTCTCGCAGTTGACGTGTTAAGTTTGTTGATTTCTTTGCGCATGGGTCTTATTATCTTGTACAGACAATATTACACCACACAGGAAAAAGAGTTGGACGATGAATGCTCCGTTCTTACACTACAATAGTGGCAGCGATCATAACAGGATCAGCCATTTTTTTGTTTTTAGGCCAGAAAAACTTGAAATCTGCGCCTTTTCCAAGGTCAGATTCCACCCAAACCTTACCACCACCTTCTTCAATGATCTTCTTTACTATTGCCAAACCGACGCCTGTACTCTCTACATCATCGCGACGATTCAACGTTTGAAAGATAATAAAGATCTTCTCGTGGTATTGAGGCTCAATACCCGGACCATTGTCTTTAACTGAAAAAGTAAACCCTTCAGGACTTTCAACCGATGATAGAGTCACCTTGATATTTTCCTTATCGTTATACTTAATAGCGTTACCTATCAGATTGCTGAATACCTGTGAAAGTCTGATTCTGTCAGTAAATAAAGTTGGTAACTGGTTATTGAATATTATTTCTACATTCTCCGGTTTGCCTATGAACTCAACTGTTTCATTAACCAATTTGTTTGTGTCTATCTGTTCATCTTCTCCTACACGTCTGTCAGCCCGAGAATAGTCAAGGATGGCATTAATGAGGTCTTCCATCCTGGTGACACGTTGCTTGATCATATCAAAGTTCGTCCTGACTTCCTTAGTCATCGTATCACCGGCATCTTCTTCGATCCATCCTGTCAGATTTCCGATTGCACGCAGTGGTGCTTTAAGATCATGTGATACTATGGAAGCAAACTTATCAAGTTCCTTGTTCGACTTTTCCAGCGACGCAGAATATTCCTGAAGTTTTTGATTGTTCAAGACCAACTGATCCTTTTGAGCACTGATCCTTTGGATAATGACATTTTTACTGCTGTTCAAATAATTACTTTGTGCAGCAACTAAAAACAGTCCAAAGATAAATGTCGTCAAAGCATCCTGATGGATCAGACTACTGTCCTCTTTGAAAAGCAAATAATTCGAATAGGTTGTAAACTCGGATATATAGTAGAAATACCCAACATTGGCGATAGCAGCTATCGTGAACATTTTTCCGCCCTTTGGACCAAAGAACATAAAAGCAGTCATGATGATAACACACATATACATTGTACCTGTGTTCATGATCCCGCCTGCAGTGTAAGCCTGAATATGAATAACTAGAAATGTACCAATTAAGGCAACGGAATATGATATCGGTAACTTAGTTAAATCGTTAACTATAAAAAAGTTAACCAAGACTATTGAAGCTAAGATATACATTAAAGTAGCGGTCAGACTACTGCCTTCAAAAGTCGCAGAGATCTGAATTGCTGTAAATAAACTTACACCAAAACCGGTATAGGAAAGTATACGAAATAAGGTAAATCGCTGTCGGGACATCAGATCGTCCGAAGAGATTCGCTCGTATAAATGTTGGCGCAACAACAATTTCAGAAGCAATTTCATGGTATTTTAGTATTCAGAATATATGAATATACGAATTTTGTCATATTTTAGATACCAAACTGTAATATTTGCAGTTAATATTGCATTTTTTTAAAAAACTATTGTTTAAAAATTGAGTTATATACACTTAGTAGCTGATGAATTAATATCTACTTTTAGACAATTAGTTGAATCAGTTGTAAAACCCGAATTTACTATTACTAAACTGTATGGATAAATTGGTAAATATTCTTCTTGTCGATGATGATGAGGTGGATTGTATGAATGTGCAAAGAGCATTCAAAAAAAGTAGTATCCTTAATCCTTTGAGTATTTCACACAATGGTGTTGAAGCGTTGGATATGTTGCGTGGTACGAACGGTGTCGAAAAGATAACTCCAACTCCCAGGATCATCTTACTGG
The DNA here is from genome assembly GCA_049363815.1 of Bacteroidota bacterium. Classification (GTDB taxonomy): domain Bacteria; phylum Bacteroidota; class Bacteroidia; order AKYH767-A; family 2013-40CM-41-45; genus JADKIH01. Next base: position 22,005 of record JBMQEM010000207.1, on the reverse strand, counting down.
ACATTAACATGCCAAAAATGAATGGCATTGAATTCCTGAAAGAACTAAGAGCAGATAAAGACCTTCATAATATCAGTGTCTTTATCATGACCACAAGTAATGATGACAAAGATCGTTTTGAAGCGTACAATTATAATGTTGCCGGCTATATCATCAAACCAATTTCCTTCGAAAATTTTGTAGCTGCAGTTTCTATCTTGAATAACTTCTGGAAACTATGTGAGCAACCCTGATTAATTGATAGATCATAAAAAAAGTTGGGGTGTAGTCTGCAGACTACACCCCAACTTTTTTTATGATCTATCCTAAGACTCTTTCAGGCAACCAGTTTAAAATGTTTTATCACATCTGCCATACTTGAATTCGAATCTTCCAGAGCTTTTGGTAACTGGATGCTGATTTCAGTAAGAAGGTTTTCAATGTCCTCATAAGTCATCAGACGATTGATAGGAATTCTCAATCCGGTGTTATTATAAGAGACACTTGGGAATACACTGAGGTTAAAGAAATATCCCAGATTCATCATTCTCCTAACCATATTGTAACCGACATCCGGCTTACCTACTCCAATAAATGCGATCGGAGAATCCGTTTCATTTACCAGTGGCAATTCAAGTTTTTTAGCGGTAGCATTAAAGAATGCAACCTTCGCTTTCAACTCATCCTGCATAGTATAAATTTCGTCACTCAAATGGATCTTGGCTGATTCAATCGCTGCACCTAAGATCATTGGTGGCATCTGAATTGAAAAAATAAACGACTTGCTGTTATTCTTTACAAGTTTATGAATCTCTGCATCAGGATAAACCAGTAATCCACCGGCAGCTCCAAAAGCTTTTGTCAATCCTGTTGTAAGATACAAACGTGGATGATAATCTCCCTGACTAGTCACAAAGCCGGAGCCATGCTGACCGGTCCAGCTCATTCCATGAATATCGTCAATGTACAGATGCAGTTGCTCATATTGATCCGCTAATCTGTATAGATCCTTTACCGGAGCAAGGTCGCCTTGCATTGAATAAACTCCATCGGCCATGTACCAGATCTTTTTATAAGAATCTTTTAAAGTCTTTATACGGTTCTCCAGAATATCAATACGATTGTGTCGAACGATTTCCGTATGAATGTCCCTGTTCTTTAAAAACTGCACCGCCGTCTGGATACTGTCATGAACCTGTGCATCCATGATCACAGCATCATCCTTTCCTACCAGAACGGGAATGTTAGACATGTGTCCTACTGTCAATGACTGCAGAAGTAATACCGGTTTATTTAAAAAGATCTTACTTAAAAGATCTTCTGCTTGTTCATAATAAGAAGACGAAACATAAGCTCTTGACGAACTGAACTGAGTACCGTACTTCCTGATGGCATCAATAGCGCCATTCTTTAGTCTTTCATCTTGTTCAAGTCCGAGGTAACCACAACTTCCAAAGAAGAGTAATTTCTGTCCTTTGATAGTAATGTGCCTGCCATCAAGGGAAATATCCTCGGTGTTGGTATGAACAATTCCTAATTTTACTGCAATAGCGGCCACCTGATTAACGATGTCCATCACCATTTCATGTTTGTCTTTCAATTCTCTCATAACGTTGTTTTTCAGAAATTTCGCAGCTGAAACTTCCCGGATGTTTAAATTATTACGATTCCCCCAATGAAAATGATACTCTTTATTAAAATTAATCTTTATAAACTGAAGCCGTCGTTAAATAGCCGGCTTCAATTTATAAAGGTCTTTGCATTCTTTATCTGACTAAACTCACATGTCCAATATGAATTTCCTTCTTCTCATTTACATCTACCGTTGAAACTCTGTAAACATAAGTGTCTGACTGAGCCGGATTTCCATTGACTTTTCCATCCCAACCACCTTTGACATCATTCCATTCTACGATCTTTAATCCCCAACGATCATAGATCTGAACCTGCACGTCAGTTACATTATGGGTATACACCTGAAAGACATCATTCTTCGTATCTCCATTTGGCGTAAATGCATTTGGAATGTAGATCTCTGCACTTGGGCGGATCTCAATGAAACGGGTAACCGAATCAATACAACCATTAAGATCAATTGTGATAAGATCTACTTCATAAGTTCCAACATTATCATAGATATGCGTTGGAGAATAAACTGAAGAAGTATCACCATCACCAAAGCTCCAGTAAAATAATCCCTGGGTTGGAGTTTGATTTAAAAAGTTAACCAATGGCAGAAAATCTGTAGCCTGTGCTTCATTAGAGGTGAACTGAGGAACCGGCGACGGATAGATCTGTAAGGCATTCGGACGTAAAAAAGTTGTGGTACAACCACTGTCATTAGTAGCGGTCAGACTTACGGAATACCATCCGGGAGCACCATAGGTATGTATCGGATTCTGAACATTCGTTGTATTTCCGTCACCAAAATTCCAACTGTAATAAGTGAAGTTACCAATAACCGGGTCTGAAAGGTCAGAGAAATTCACTTCATAACCTTGGCAAACATCCTGAGCAAGGAAATCAATGATTGGTTTCGGATTGATCCTGATCACACCATCTGTACTATCCTGACATCCATGGTCGGTTGTAGTCACTAAATGAATCGGATAAATTCCCGGATCCTGATATGCATGTGTAGGATTTCCTAAAGCAGATACTCCACTATCACCAAATGTCCAGAAATAATTACTGATAATTCCTGTAGGTACAGTTGAAGCATTTACAAAAATTGCTGACTGCTCTTCACAAGCCGAAGGCACACTGAAATCTGCTACAGGCAATGGGAAAACATTTGCCTGACTGGTATAAGTGTCGGTACAACCATTCTGTGATGTTACCACAAGTGAAATCGGATAAGCACCATATGTTGTATAAGAATGTGTCGGTGACAAAGCACTTGAAGTATTTCCATCGCCGAATGACCATGAGTAATTTAGAGGGCTTGCATCACTGATCACTGACTGATTCTGGAAATTATTTGGTAATCCAAAACAAACCGAAGTACTTGCAAATTGAGAAACAGGAGTCGCCCAGATCGTTTGCTGACTTGAGATTGTATGCTGACAGCCTTGATCTGAAGTGATCGTTAGATTTACTGTATATGTGCCTGGATCAGCAAAAGGAATCTCAGGATTCTGCGCTGATGAGGAAATACTATTTCCAAAATCCCAGCTCCAGCCTGTTACATTTCCGGAAGTAATTGAAGACTGATCAGTAAAGACAACAGAGTTATCTTCACAAATAGATCCGCTGGAAATGAATTGAGCAACTGGAATAGGATTCACCTGAACATCTATCTGATCTGTTCCTGTACAACCATATTGATTTGTTACAAGTACAGAATAAGTTCCTGAACCCGTTGGGGTGATATTGTAATCCGGTGTATTTATTCCACCCGGATTCCACAGATAGTTAGTACCGCCAGTTGCATATAATGTAGTTGATTCTCCGTAACAAATCGACTGGTTCACTCCTGCATCTGCAACCGGTTCCGGATTTACAGTGACTGTTGTCGTTGCAGTGTTCTCACAACCATTTGCATCAGTAACGAGCAATGTATAATTTGTTGTGACTGCCGGACTAACTGTAATAGAAGCTGTATTATATGCACCACTGTTCCAGTCAAATGATACTCCACCTGAACCATTGAGTGTGGCATTGAAACCCGGACAAATACTCTGTGGCAAACCAGCATCAGCAACAGGAAGTGCATTTACCAAAACCGGATTATCCATTGTATCCCTGCAACCAAAATCAGAAGCAATGATCAGACGGACATTAAAGTTTCCGGATGTTGTGTATAGATTTGAAGGACCCGGAACATTTGAAGTATTTCCATTTCCAAAATCCCAGTTCCATGAATTGATCGTTCCGGTTGACAATGAAGAATTGTCGGTGAACGTAATTGAGTTATTGACACAAACCGGTCCTGAACTGCTGAAAGCTGCAACAGGGATCGGGTGAACATTAATGGTTGCAGAAGCTGTACCTGAACATCCGATTGCATCACTGACTGTTACTGTGTAAGTAGTAGTAACCAATGGAGCAATAGTGATTGAAGGAGTTGCAAAATTTCCAGGTGTCCACAGATATGCTCCGGTTCCATTTACAACAGAAATAGTAGCGGCTTCACCTTTACATACTCCCATATCATTTGATACGGAAACTACAGGCATTGGATTTACATTAATATCTGTTTGCCCTGTTGCAATACATCCGTTACCGTCAATTACCGTAACAATATAAGTGGTAGTTGTTGCCGGTGTCACCTGAACATTCTGTCCGACAATAGCGCCCGGATTCCATTCATATGTCGATCCACCCGTTGCGGATAGATTCGCTGATGTTCCTTCGCAGATCGTCTGATTCGGTCCTACTCCAACAACCGGTAATTGATTTACGGTTAAAGTCATGGCATCACTTGCCTGGCAACCGTTGTTATCAGTAACTGTAAGTGAATAATTGGTAGTCAGTATTGGCGAAACAGTAATTGATTGAGTCACTTCTGAATTATCCCAGCTGTAATTTGCAAAACCTGATGGACCGACAATGTTTGCGTTTTCACCAATACAAATAGCATCATCATTAATAGACACTGTTGGCAATGGATTGACATTTACTGTTTGCTGTGAAACACTTTGACAGCCGGCTCCATTCGTCACTGTGATTGTGATCGTATAATTACCACTACCGGAAAATACATGTGAAGGATTCTGCAAACTGCTGCTATTACTTCCTGAAGCCACATCACCAAAATCCCATGACCAGGAAGAAGGAGAACCTGAAGAAATATCAGTAAAGTTCATTGCCTGTCCCTGACAAACTGCAGGTGCAGTGAACTGTGCAAATGGAATATTGGTATTGACTGTTAATTGCTCAACAATTGTATCCTTACAACCTGCTGCTGTCGTAACGATCAATGTTACATCGTAGGTTCCGTTAGTACTGTATTGATGAGTTGGATTTTGAATATTTGCAGTAGTACCATCACCAAAGTCCCAATCCCAGGCAGAGATTGAACTACCATTGATAATGGTTGAATCCATAAACTGAACCGGACTACCATTACAATTGTTCGAGAAATAAAAATTTGCATCAGGAACTCCGATTCCTGGCAGGATATCTACTACATCAGTATCCGTACATCCATCTGAGGTGACGGTTACGGTATATTGTCCGACAGGAACCTGTGGCCTGAATGGCCCGATCGTACCATCATCCCAGATATAATTGTAAATACCATTGCCTAGTGTTGCGGAGGCTGTAAGATCTGCCCTTTGCGCACAAGCGATTGTCTGATCTGTACCTGCATCAGCAATAACACCATTCACCGTTATGCAATACGAGTATGTATTTGTTCCCTGGAACGGACAGTTATCATCTTGTACGGTTACAGTAAAGCAATAAGGGTTCAAGCTGATATCACCAGTAGTTGGCGACCATGAAAAGAATGCAGAATCCCTGTGTCCTTGTGTCGTTGTAAAGGTTGCACCCGGTACGGCAGAATTCCACGTCAGCACTGTTGTGTTCGGAGCATCGGGATCAATTGAAGCAATATAAAAACTCACTGTAGAGTTCGCACAAACTTCCGTATTAAAGAATGGAGTACCATTGATACCGGTTGCAAATGGAATAATGTTATTGCAATTTTCAACTGTTAACTGAACATCCCGTTCCACCTGACCGATCAGAACACCGTTTCGGTATTCATTCACGAGTACGGCAAAGATCGATACATCTACCTGAGAGGGAATAAAACAAAAATCTCCCGTAAGAGGATCGAAAGAAATATTTGTATTCTGAATAGGCTCTTCGGTTGAATAGCCTGAATTATATGTTACAGTGTCGCCGGGATTCGGACCTGTTCTTGGTGTCATCAGCTGATAAGTCAATGAATCTCCTTCCGCATCGTATCCACCATGATTAAAGCAGAATCGCTGTCCTACACACGCAAAAGGTACAGGCGGATTTGTAAAGACCGGTGAACTGTTGCAAAGACCGTTCGTATTATTGATCGTAGAAAAAACGTATAAGATATCTGAACCTGCTCCATTGATTGTAGTGATCGCTGCATTTCGGGCTGACTCACCATGTCCGATCTGCCAGTCTGCACATGGACCGGGTAATGTAATTATTGCCTGATAGGTCCATACCTGAATTCCGATATAAGAACCACCATGACATTCAGTCACTGCAGTCGGACAAGTCGTTGGAACATCTTGTTCTGTTCCAAGCTGCGGAATAAAAACTGTCTGTGCAGGATAGCCACAACTGTTTGTGATCTGCACATCCATACTTGTACTTGGAAGAATTCCGTGACAATCTCGATAAAAAGAAAATGTCACTCTGTATTGTGAAGCTCCGGTTATCGGATCCGTACTAATACATTCGTAGGTCATATCTGATCCCATTGCATGCGATGCAAATGTCCGATCAGAATTAAATAACAAAATGGTAGCGAGCAAAAAACAGCGTACCAGAATTCGGGTTAGTTTTTGTTTCATAGTATTCCTGTTTAGGGTTCCAGGGATTATTGAAGTTATCTGCTAAAAATAACGATTTTATCGACACTTCTGTAAGTTTTTCCGCAAAAACCGCTATATTTTTCAACAAGGCACAAAAAAGCCGTTTTCGAGTGAAATTCATATTTTTTTCACTTTTGAAAACGGCTGATCTACCCTATTCCTAGGGCGAAATTCTATTTTAAAACATCTTCTAATGGCTTTCCAGTGAAGCCACTTGGAAATTCTATATTGAGTAACGTGCAAATTGTAGGGGCAATATCCATCACACTTACTTGCTCATGTGTCTTTCCCTGAGGTATATTCTTCCCGTAAAATAATAGTGGCACATGCGTGTCGTAACGATATGCAGACCCATGTGATGTACCTGTTTTTGTACTCCAACTGATCCATCCTGATTGCAATTGAATGATCACATCCGAACTTCTTTTCTGATTGAAACCATTTTGAATTAATTCATACAATCCAGATCGTGTAGCTCCTGTCATAAGTTCACTTGCAGTTATTGCAGTCGATACACCTTCAAAACCAATTACAAAACGAGCACATCTTTCCTGTACATCGCGAAGACTGATATTTTTCTTTTCAATCAATTCACGATTCAGATATATGTTTTGTGAATTGGTATTAAGAATATAATCAGCTGTCCCGTAAATATTATTGAGATAATTTTTTAACGAGTCAATGATCGGTTTCATATTCATAATATCTCCTTTCAAGTCATTGTCACGACTGAAAATGGGATTGTTCGCTGCTGCATGATCTGCTGTTAAAAATAATGTGTAACCATCTTTCCCGACAAAATCATCCAGATACTTTAACAAATCTGCAAGTTCTCTGTCAAGCCGGAGATAAGTATCTTCCAGTTCAATTGCATTGATACCATACATGTGTCCGACATAATCAGTAGATGTATAACTGATAGCAAGCAGATCAGTTTCATTTCCCTTACCAAGTTTTTCGTTCTTAAGAATCTCTTTAGCAAACATCGTTGTCAATGTATTTCCCATTGGAACTTCGCGGATCAACTCATTACTTGAATCTTTTATTTGCGGAAGATTGTGCGGAAAAGTCGGTGTCTTCTCCCCTTCAAACAATCCTTCATACGGTGTATTATCAGGTGTACTTTCAGTATATTTTTCAATTGGCAATAATGTAGTCCATGGCTTCGACAAAAGACTGTCTGGCACTTTCCTGGCATTAAATTTCTCAACCCATCTAGGAAGCTCTTTAAAATAATAAGTGCTGCTTATCATATTATTACTATAGGGATCATGCCAGTAAGCCGCATCAGCACTATTTCCTGCAGGTAATATAGATCCTCTGTCTTTCAGAGCTACGCCAATGACTTTCGATCTGAAATTTGATGCAAGTTTCAGTTCATCTCCAATAGTAGATGTATATAAATTTCGTGGCGACATTTTTCCTGAAACACTTGTTGTTCCCAGTGGTTTCACTGTAGAATCACTCACACAATAAACGGCTTTTTTAGTATAGCGATCATACCAGTCATTGCTTACAATTCCATGATTCGCAGGTCCGGTTCCGGTATAAATACTTGCATGACCACAGGCTGTGTAGGTTGGTACATAATCATACACTGCATTTGTAAAATTAAATCCACCTGACAAGAGTCTTTTGAATCCATCATCTCCATACTTGTCGTAGAAGCGAACGAGATAATCATAACGCATCTGATCAACGACAATTCCTACTACCAGCTTTGGCTTTTTATAAAACAATTCCTTTTTCTCTGCCTGAGAAAAAGCATTTGAATAGATAAACAGTAGCACTATAATTAACTTAGAAATTTTCATTTTTGATCCATTCATAATATTATTATTTTTCTCAACTTTTCTGAATTACTGAAACTGCTGGAACTTACATACAACCGTCCCATTAGTTATAATTTTTTGATTTCCCTGTTGATCATAAACTTTGCAATTAAACAGTGCCTTAAATTTAAAATACGGTCCTAAGACATCAGTTTCTGTTAACGTATCAGTCACCAAAAAATTACTTCCGAACTGATCATACCCGGAGCCTGATGAATAATTCGTATTAGAATTTGTTCCAAAAACAATAACAATTCCACTATCAGGATGAGTAGAGAAATTGTGATTCCCCGGATAAAAAAATTGTCTGAAATCATCAACATTCATTGGATCAGCCATTCCCTTCCACTTCGATCTTATAATTTCAAATACTGCACTACTCGTATCATTATTGCTGAATATTGAAAGATTGGTCCAGTTTATAAAATTTGCAGAGTCGTGTTCAATGGGAAATGTGAAATGGTAGTATCCGTTCAATCCGTCTTCAGCTGAGTACTGCTGCCCGTCCATTTCAAGGCTGAATTTAAAATGGGTATTGGCCAAGTTGCTTGTAGGTTGAGAATTATTTGACGGTGTTGCCTCATCCTTTTTACAAGAACTGAACATTGCTGAAAGAATAAATATTAAATAAACAGGGTGTAAAATTTTCATTAGTTAATTATTAATTTCTCAATTGGCCTTTGTTGTAAATTCGTCTATGCAAGATGAGGAAAATTCTGCTGATTAACCATCCAAAAAACACTCCGGAAAGTGCCCCGCCTAGTATATCAGACAAATAGTGTACCCCCAGATAAATCCGGGAGAAGGATACTACTGTTGCCCAGATCCAAAGTAACCACAACCATTTCAAATTTGCTTCTTTCAGAACTATTGTCAAAAACGTTGTCAGTGCAAAAACATTGGCAGCATGAGAAGAAATGAAGCCATACAATCCACCGGTATATCCATTCACAAGATGAATCATCGGAGAAATAAATTCATTATGTGTGGGCCGATAGCGAAGTACCAGTGGCTTGACAAATCCTGATGCAAACTGATCACTCACTGTGATCAACAAAGCAATAAAAATCAGGACAAGCCACGAGTAATTTTTATAGAACCGGATCACATAATAAAGCAACAGTAAATACAAAGGAATCCACACAAAGGTCTTACTCACCGTAAAAAAAAGCGAATCCAGAAATGGTGTATGCAATCCATTAAAGAATAACACGAAATCAGCATCAAAATCCTTGAGCTTTTCAATCATGCCTTTACACTTCTTTGTTGAGTTGCTCCCACAACATGTCTTTCAACTTATCAATTCCCAATCCTGAAACGGACGAAATAAACACTGAAGGAATATTTTTCGGAACTTCTTTACGCATTTCTTCAATGAGTTCATTGTCGAGCATATCACATTTCGTAATTGCAAGTACAGATGATTTATCCAGTAGCTCAGGATTATACATCCTCAGTTCATTCACCAGGATATCGTAATCCACTTTAATATTTTTACTGTCACATGGTATCATGAATAGTAAAATCGAATTCCGCTCAATGTGTCTTAAGAAACGAATCCCAATTCCTTTTCCTGTATGTGCACCTTCAATGATTCCCGGTATATCAGCCATCACAAATGAACGGTCGCTTCTGTAACCAACGATTCCTAAATTCGGAACGAGTGTTGTAAACGGATAATCTGCGATCTCAGGTTTTGCTGCACTAACGACAGAAAGCAATGTCGATTTTCCTGCATTAGGAAATCCTACAAGTCCAACATCGGCAAGTAATTTTAATTCCAGCACTTTCCACTCTTCTACTCCGGGTTCACCGGGTTGAGCGAAACGTGGAGTTTGCAAGGTAGCAGTTTTGAAAAAATTATTTCCCTTACCACCTCTTCCGCCCGGAGCAATAATGATCTCCTGACCATCTTCCGTAATTTCAAAAAGCACTTCCTCGGTTTCTGCATCTCGGGCAACTGTTCCGATAGGAACATCGAGATATTCATCATGTCCGTCAGCTCCATGCTTCAAAGTGCTGCCACCTTTTTCACCCGGCTCAGCAATTACATGCTTACGATATTTCAAATGCAGTAAAGTCCAGAGTTGTTTATTTCCGCGAACTATAATATGTCCACCTCTTCCACCATCGCCACCATCAGGTCCACCTTTAGCAGTATGTTTGTCGCGATGAAAATGTACAGCACCGGCTCCACCGGCACCACTTCGACAACATATTTTTACGTAATCAACAAAATTTGTCCCTGACATGTTTTTTTATTTCACCGAAGAGGTGATCACTTTCGAAAGACTACTAAAAATATCATCAATAGTACCCGTACCACGGATACTGTGAAATTTCCCTTGACGAGAATAGTAATCTTTCAAAGGCGCTGTCTTCGTATTATATTCATTAATTCTTTTTGCAATGATGGACTCATTCTGATCATCGGCGCGACCTGATTCCAATCCCCTGTTCAATAATCGTTTGATCAACTCTTCATCTGCAACTTCCAAAGCAAGCATCATCGTGATCGATGAACCTTTTCTTGCAAGCATTTTGTCCAATGCATCTGCTTGTGCAGTTGTTCTCGGAAAACCGTCGAAAATAAATCCTTTCGCTCCCTGATTCGCATCGATCTTCGCTTCTATCATTCCAACCACCACATCATCCGGCACAAGCAATCCCTGATCCATTAGTTTCTTCGCTTCGATCCCAAGTGGAGTTTGCGCAGCAACTTCTCCGCGGAGAATATCACCTGTTGAAAGGTGTACAAGTTGATAAGCATTGATCAGCTTTTCAGACTGTGTACCTTTTCCAGCACCGGGAGGACCAAAGAGAACGAGATTCAACATGTGGGTATGTATTATCGGTTAATTTGACTAAGCTAATTTGTAAATGTCTTTGAGATTCCTTCCCAATCCATCGTAATCCAATCCATATCCAACTAAGAAATCATTTGGAACTTCGAATCCCACATAATCGACCTTAACTGGATGTCTTAATGCCTCCGGTTTAAGAAGTAAACTTGCAAAGAGGATCTTCTCCGGATTCTGTTTTTTCAATTCATCGATGAGATAAATTGCTGTATCACCTGTATCAACAATGTCCTCGACGATCACAACAGTTCTGCCTTCGAGATTCTCTTTTATTCCGACAACACTTTTTACTGTTCCCGTCGATTCAGTTCCTGAGTACGATGAAACACGGATGAATGTGATCTCAGCTTCCATTTTGATCTCTCTGAAAAGATCTGCAGCAAACATAAATGAACCATTAAGTACGCTGACAAAAATAGGGCGCGTGTTTTTAAGGTCTTCATTCAGCTTCGCCCCAAGTTCTTTAATCCTTCGGTCAATTGTTGCAGCAGGAATGTTTACCTCAAACCGCTTGTCTTTAATGATCACACTTTCCATAAATCTGAGAAGTGGCAAAAGTAAAATTAAAGTTGGTGGCAGCCAATCTTTATTGACCTTTTTTTTGAAATAAGGAAGCTATTTCCGGTTAAATTGGGGCTTTTCATCAATAAAGTGCTATTCTCTTAAAAGTCAGATGATAAATATGAGTCATTCCTCTTTATCGCTTCCCAACTTATAAGTAATATTGCCACAGATTATGCAACAACTTCAGGCAATAAAGATCGGGATTTTAGGGGGCGGACAATTGGGACGAATGCTGCTTCAGAAAGCGATCGATCTTGATCTCCATATCTCAGTTTTAGATCCGGATGAAGATGCTCCGTGCAGACATATCTGCAAAGAATTTTTTCATGGCAGCTTTACCGATTACGATGCCGTTTACAATTTTGGAAAACAATTCAACCTTGTTACAATTGAAATCGAAAACGTAAATGTTGAAGCACTTGAACGACTGGAAAAGGAAGGAATAAAAGTTCATCCGTCTTCAGCAGTAATCAAAACCGTTCAGGATAAAGGATTGCAAAAAGAATTTTACAAGAAACATAATTTCCCGACTGCAGAATTTGTTTTAGTAAAAAACAGAGCTGAAATTTCAGAACATGCTTCACTTCTACCGATGATGCATAAATCGAGAAAAGGTGGATATGATGGCAAAGGTGTTTTTGTTCTGAAGAAATCCGCTGACATAGAAAATGCAGCTGACGTTCCTGCAGTGCTGGAACATCTCATCGATTTCGAAAAAGAGATCTCCGTAATTGTTGCGCGAAATGAGAATGGCGAAGTACGTAGTTTTCCTGTTGTGGATATGTCATTCAATCAGGAAGCTAATCTTGTTGAGTATCTTTATTCGCCTTCATCTGTATCAGAACAATTGGAAAAAGAAGCAACTTCACTTGCATTGAAAATTGCAGAATCGCTTTCGCTTGTAGGAATTCTAGCAGTAGAAATGTTTGTCACGAAAGACGGCAAGTTGCTGATCAATGAAATTGCTCCAAGACCGCATAACAGCGGACATCAGACTATAGAAGGCAACATCACTTCTCAGTATGAACAAATGCTTCGTGCAATCACGAATTTACCATTGGGAGAAACGACAATTACAAAACCTGCTGTGATGGTAAATATTTTAGGTGAAAAAGGTTTTGAAGGAAAAGCAATTTATTCCGGACTTGAGGAAGTTTTGAAAAAAGACGGTGTACACATCCATCTTTATGGAAAGAAACTTACAAAGCCTTTCCGGAAAATGGGACACGTTACGGTTACATCCAATACATTGAGTGAAGCAATTGAAAAAGCGAATTACATAAAAAATACATTAAAGGTCATTGCATGAAAAACACAATTCAGGTTGGAATCATTATGGGCAGTCAGTCGGATCTTTCAATTATGAAAGAAGCAGCAGACATTCTAACAAAGCTTGAGATCGGTTTTGAATTGCAAATTGTTTCCGCTCACCGTACACCTGAACTGATGTTTGATTATGCAAAAAACGCAGCAGACCGCGGATTGAAAGTCATTATTGCAGGAGCCGGTGGTGCTGCACATTTACCGGGGATGGTAGCATCCCTTACTCCACTTCCTGTTGTCGGTGTTCCTATTAAATCTTCTAACTCAATTGATGGCTGGGATTCTGTGCTTTCTATTTTACAGATGCCAAATGGAGTTCCCGTTGCAACTGTTGCATTGAATGCTGCACAGAACGCAGGTATTCTTGCTGCTCAGATTATCGGTTCATCAAATCTGGAAGTTCAGAAACGTGTTGCAGCTTTTAAAGAAGGATTGAAAGACAAAGTGAACAAGAGTAACGAAGATCTGGGAAATAAATAATTTCTAAAGGCACATTTTTTTATTTATTGAGAGAGCAAACAGAATTTAATTCTCCGCTATGCTCCTCCCCAAATTAAAAGAAAATCTAAATCATCTTCTAGGTCTCGATGATACCGGACTGGAACCGCATCAGATGTGCGCTCGTGCAGTGGTTGTCTTTTTCATCGCACTAACCTATATGCGTATCGGTGGATTAAGAATGCTAGGCAAACAATCTGCTTACGACACACTCACTACTTTAATGCTTGGTGCCATGTTAGGCAAAGCCATCATCAGTCCGGATTCTTTTATTGGAACTCTACTGGCAGTGCTTGTTATTATGGGTTTACACTGGCTAGTCGCATGGGCAACCTTCAAAAGCAGTTTTTTAGGAAGTATTTTAAAAGGTAAATCGCTTCTCCTTTACTGTGATGGCAAACCTGTAACGAAGAATCTCAGGAAAGTTCAGATCAAGGAAAGAGATTTGCTGGAAGCAGTACGTAAAAAGATCAATACTCCGGAGTTGGATACTGTGAAGGAGATTTATATGGAGCGGTCTGGGGAGTTGAGTGTGGTGACGAAGGATTAATAATTGAAAATTTTATTTTTGAAAAATATTTCAACACTAAGATCACTAAAATTTAGTGTTTATCATTTTCATCTACTTAATAAATGCTGTATAATAAATTCACCCGCATCTATTGGTTGTAAACCGCTACCACTCCACCCTACATTTGCCAAATGATTTTTCGGCAAACTCTAATTTTCATTTTACTAATCACACAGTTCACACAACTGAGTGCACTCGGATTAAATTCCAATGCAAGAACAATGGCTTTGTCAGGCAGCAATGTTGCAATGAATACAACTTACAATTCTAACGATAACATTGCATCACTCGTCAATTCACAATTCAATGGATTCAGTGTTTCGCATCAAATCAATTACTTTGTAAAGGAATTAAGTGTTTCAACCATTCAGTTTTCGCATTCGATCAAGGACAATTCCCGAATTGAAGGATCGTTTGATTATTCGGGAGACAAAATTTTCAGCGAACTGAATTTTCAAATTGGATTTGGAAAGAAACTTGGCGATAAGATCAATGGCGGAATTAAACTGAATTATAATCAGCTTCAGTATGCAGATCAGTTGTATTCTAAACTACCATCTGTAACAGCTACGATCTGCCTTTTTGCAAAGGCTACTAATAAGATCCATTTCGGATGTATGATCTTTAATCCGACACGGACAAAAATTACACGTGAACAAAATTTACCGGCAATAGTCATCGGTGGACTCTCTTATTTGCCAAGCGATAAGGTTAAGGTTGGATTGATTGCAATACAGGAGTCCGGAATACCGATGAACTATTGCATAGGTATAGAATACCTGCTGCTTAAAGAAATCGAAATGAGGTTTTCGTATAAGAACAATGAGAATGTTTTAGCAGGCGGATTAAGTCTGATCATGAAAAAATACCGGCTTGAATTTGGATTCAGATCACAATCACCTGTAGGAAATTCCTCTGCAATGACTCTTTTAATTCCAGTCAGATGAAAACCACTTTACTTCTGTTCTTTATTTTGTTTTTCGCAGGAAGGCTATTAGCTCAAAGTCCGACCGACATACTCACGGAATCAAACGATAATTTCCAAAAAGAAGATCAATCAGAAGTCGATGATGAAATTCCGCATGAGTTGCAGAAAGTGATGGAACATCCGATCAATATTAACTCGCCGGAAATCCAGGATCTGGTTTCACTTAACCTGATCACTGCAAAACAATTCGAAGCTTTACTGGAACACATCCGGAAATTCGGAAAACTGATTACACTTCAGGAATTACAAGTGATCGATGAATTCGATCCTGCCACTATACGATCTATTTTGCCATATATAGAAATCACCGGAAGAACTGCAGCGGATGAAGAATCCCATTCTTTTACATTTCGTTTTCAGCAACAGGTAAAAGACTACGTCCCTGCAGACTTCCAGGGTGATCCGAATAAGATCACTTTGAAATACCGTGGCAATTTTAATGGAAATATTTCTTGCGCTTTACTTGGTGAGAAAGATCCCGGAGAAAAAATAATTTTCGGTTCGGGAAAAGCTGGATTTGATTTTTATTCCTTCTATACTCAGGTCAAATTGTCGGGATTGTTGAATAAAATTATTATTGGTGACTATTCTGTTTCTTTCGGACAAGGTCTAACTGCCTGGTCAGGTTCCGGATTTTCTTCCAATGAAAATATCATCAGCATCTGCAAATCCGGACGTGGACTTAGCCCTTCTACCTCCACCGATGAAAACCGATATCTCCGCGGATTTGCTATTGAAGGAAAATGGAAAAAGTTAATCTGGAATGCGTGGCTCTCTTCACATAAGATCGATGGCAATGTGGAATTGGATACAATTACCGGAGAAGATTACATAAGGTCATTTTTGACATCAGGTTATCATCGCACTCAAAGCGAGAGTTCGGGATACAACGTTTGCAGGGAAACTTATACCGGATTAAATATTAAATCCGAAATTAAAAACTGGAAAATTGGAACTACAGCTACGTATCACAATTTCAGTATACCAATTATCAAAACCGAACAGCTTTACAACAAGTTCGATTTCAGGGGAAGCACAAATTTCAATTTTGGATTAGACTACAGCAAAAATATAAAGAACTTACTGGTCTTTGGCGAAGTCAGTACTTGTTCTCATTTATCCATTGCATACATAAACGGAATACTGATCAGTGCCGGTAAAAATCTAGGCATTAGCATCGTTCACCACAATTACGACAAACAATTTCATTCACTTAAATCAATTGCTTTTGGCAGCAATACAAATCCTGCAAACGAAAACGGAATCTACTTCGGAATGAATTTAAAGATAAACCGGGCGATTGCTATTACTACATACATCAATAAAGACGAATATCCATACTTAAAATTCAGAGCGGATCTTCCGACATCTGCAATTGTAAAAGGTGTTTTACTTTCTTACACACCAAGTAAAAAATTAGCTATGTCTGTTCGCTATAGAAATAAAGCTCGCGATCTGAATAATGCTTCCGACTATGATGGTGTCAGAAATATGAATGAATTAAAGATTCAAAATATCCGGTTCTCTGTTTCATTTATTGCAAATGATGCCTGGGATTATCGTTCTAAACTGGAGATCGGACTCAAATCGTTGAATCAGGAACAAACTACTACCGGACATTTGCTTTGCCAGGATATTTTCTTTCATCCCCCAAAAAAGAAGATCAGTCTGAATTTCAGATATGCTGTATACTTTTCACCGGATTTTGATCTGCGTTTTTATGAATATGAAAACGATCTGCCGGGTGCTTTTTCCATTCCATTCTACTATGGGAATGGCTCAAAATGTTATATCAACTTCAACTATAAAATACGAAATGTAACATTCAGTACAAAATTTGGAAGAACCTGGACGACTTACGAAGACGATCTCGCCAATTCAGTAAGTATAATTGATGATGTTAAGTTTCAGGTGAAACTTAACTTGTAAAATCTAAACCGGTTTTGGAAAGTTGTTCCCAGAATTCCGGATATGACTTTGTCACTACATTAATCGAATCAAATGAAATCGATTCCAACACAGTTGCTAACGGAGCAAAAGCCATAGCTATCCGGTGGTCATTATGGGTTTCGATAACTCCGGGTTGTTTGAATAAAGATCGTGAAGAGATTTCCATTTTCTCATCATCAATTATAACTTCTACTCCACACTTACCTAATTCTGATTTCAGCACCTGCAGTCTGTCTGATTCTTTAATGCGTAGCGAACTAACTCCAGAAAACTTACATTTGACACCTTTTGCAGCACACAGAACAGCCATTGTCATTACCAGATCCGGGTATGAACTGAAATCGAATTCAAATTCTGAAATCGACTCAGACAACTTCCTGTACTCTGACGAAATAATAATTTTTTCTGACTCATATTTTGTCGTAACGCCAAAAGAACTCATCATACTTGCAATCATACTATCGCCTTGATGTGATTTTTGATGCAATCCGTGTAAAATAAACTCTGTTCCGGGATTCAAAGCGCATAAAGAATACCAATACGATGCAGAACTCCAGTCATTCTCCACAACATATTTTTTCGGTTTATACAATTCCGGCAAAACTGAAATTCTGTTTTCTTGCTTTTGAATAACAGCTCCAAAAAACCGCATCATTTCAATCGTCAAATCAATGTAGGATTCAGAAGTCTGCTTTCCTTTCAACTCTATTATCAGACCTTCCTTTAATACCGGGCCGATCATTAGCAGCGATGAAATAAACTGAGAACTCAAATTACTATCGATGACAACTTTTCCTCCCTGAAGTGATTTACCGTTAATCTTTAAAGGCGGAAATCCAGTTGTCCCCAAATATTCAATTTCTGCTCCGAGACTTCGTAATGCATCGACCAACGGACCAACCGGACGTTGCTTCATTCTATCACTTCCCGTTAAAACAAATGTTCCGGGTTGAATTGAAAGGTAAGAGACAAGAAAACGAAAAGCTGTTCCGGCATCATCCACATTTAATTCCGGACTACTAGAACTTAATGCATTCAATAAAACTTCCGTATCAGAAGATGTTGATAGATTTTCTATTGCGAATTGTTCCTTACAAAGTGCACGAATGATCATTGCTCTGTTCGAAACACTTTTTGATGGCGTTAAAGAAACTTCGCAATTTTTTATCGGTCCCGAAGAAACTAATCGAAAAGCCATACTACTCAGTCAATATACTTTTTGTAAATGCAACTGCTTCTTCAATCAGTTGATGCTCGGGAAAAAACATTCCTGCTCCTACTCCAATTTCTTTCAGTAAATAAAAGCCGATCTTTCCATTTTCATTTTTCTTGTCGGAATTCAGAAATTCATCAAGTTCATTTTCATTGATGGAATAAATGAATTTGCCATAATGTTTAACAAGAAAATCAATGACCGTTGTTAATTTATCAGTTGGAAAACCTGCCAGTTTAGATGACAAAAATAATTCTCCGATCATTCCCAATGCCACTGCATTTCCGTGAAGCAATTTATTCTCCTGAGATTTCATCGACGAACTTTCATAAGCATGTCCAAGGGTGTGTCCGAAATTCAGGCTCTTTCTAATTCCACTTTCTTTGAAATCCTCATCAGTGATCAGTTTTTTGATCTCAACTGATTGAAGTATGATATCATCAATATCTGAAACAGATTTAAAATCGGAAAGCTGAGAAATTGTATTCCAGTATTCTGCATCACCTATCAGAGCGTGCTTGATCACTTCAGCAAACCCTGCATGAAATTCTTCTTCAGCCAAAGTTGCAAGAAAATCAGAATCAATAAAAACGGCTTGTGGTGAAGAAAATACACCGACAGAATTCTTTGCTCCACTCAGATTCACCCCGGTCTTACCGCCAATTGACGCATCGACCATGGCCATTAAAGTCGTTGGAACGTTAATGAAATCAATTCCGCGTTTGTAGATCGATGCAACGAATCCGCCGATATCACTGACTACACCGCCACCTAAATTGATCAGTAATGCTTTTCTGTCTGCACCTTCTGCAAGCAGAGATTTACAAACATCACTCACTGTATCAAAGGTCTTTTCAGATTCACCTGCATGAATGATAAGTAAACCTGCACTTTCCAGTTCCGAGAATTCAACAAATGCCGGTAAGCAATGGATTTCGGTATTTTCATCGCAGAGAATAAATACGGAAGAGTATTTATTTGCCAGGATCATTCTTTGAATGTTTGCGAGAGATTCCTGCCCGAAATAAATTGAATCCAGATTTGCTGTTGTAGTTTGCATTTTATTTTGCCTTATCGGCTTCTTTGAGATTCATGATCTCGGTTTGGTGCCGGATTGATTCCTCATGAATCAATTCGAGTAATTTCACTATGAAGTCAGGACTAAGTTCTTTCATTTCACCTGACTGTGCTCTGGTCTTGAGTATTTCATTCCACCGTTCAACCTGAAGGATGGTCATATTATTTTCTTTTTTATACTGACCGATCTCTCTTGCAACTGACATACGTTCTGCCATCATAACCAGGATTCTTTCATCAAGGGAATTGATCCGGTCACGCAATTCATCGAGCAGATTTAAAAAAATTACATCATCGACAGACGATTGACGTACGATCAGATTTGAAATCAATTCACCAAGCGCCTTCGGCGTGAGCTGTTGTTCTTTATCACTTTGTGCATTATCCGGATCGATATGTGTTTCTATCATTAATCCATCGTAATTCAGATCAAGAGCTATCTGAGAAAGAGAAGGTATTAACTCACGTACTCCTGCAATATGACTCGGATCACATATAATTGGAAGATCAGGAAACCTCCGTTTCAATTCAATAGGGATCTGCCAATTGGGCGCATTCCGGTATTTACTTTTGGAGAATGTCGAAAATCCTCGGTGGATGGCCATTACATTATTTATTCCGGAACGATTCAAGCGTTCAAAAGCACCAATCCATAATTCAAGTTCAGGGTTGATCGGATTTTTCACCATCACAGGGATATCAACTCCGCGAAGTGCATCTGCAATTTCCTGAACTAAAAAAGGATTCACTGTTGTGCGTGCACCGATCCAAAGTACATCGATCTTTTCTTTCAATGCTTCTTCAACGTGCTTTGGATTTGCAACTTCTACTGTTACCGGTAAATTATTTTCAATGCCGGCATTTTTCAGCCAACGTAATCCTTCAGTACCAATACCCTGAAATGAATCCGGACGCGTTCTCGGTTTCCAGATCCCACCCCGGAGTAATTGAATATTTAATTTACTTAATTCTTTTGCAGTTGCTGAGATCTGCTCTTCGGATTCTACACCACATGGTCCTGCGATGATGATGGGTCTGCTCAAAGCGAATGGCCACTTGTCGATCGATGTAGAATTAATTTGTGCTGGAACCATAACTTTTGCAAAGATACTATCATTTACACAACGCATTACAGGTAACGAATAACTAATAGCGAATAACGAATATTGGGGTATTTACTATCTTTCTGTTTTATTGTAAAGTGGTTAAATGTCAAACAAATACATTGACTTTTAGTTAAAAATCATGAAAAATTCTGTTTGGGCTACCTTGACCTTTGGAGGTTATTGATTAGGTTTGCAGTCATTCTATGAGAGACCATCTTATTTCCTTCGACGATACAAAAATTGCCTTTAGTTCAAAGTCTGATGCCGATTTGAATCGCGCCTATGGACTCTTTAAAATGATCAGCTATAACTGGCTGGTAAAGATCAGTCCGCCGTTTGTGAATTTCGCAATATGGGCACATCTTCCGGTAAAAGGATTGATCAAAGCAACGATCTTCAAACATTTCTGTGGAGGAGAAACGATTCAGGATTGTCAGAAGACAATTGATACTCTTGGGAGATATAATATCGGAACAATCCTCGATTACTCTGTTGAAGGAAAGGAGTCGGAAGAAGATTTTCAGAATGCACTTGATGAAACTCTTGAGACGCTCAAGCGTGCCAAAGGCGATAAAAATATTCCTTTTTCCGTGTTCAAACCAACTGCCTTTGCACATATGGCTTTGCTTGAAAAAAAGAATTCCGGATTTGAACTGAATGCAAAAGAAAAGCTGGAGTACGATAAATTCTTAGACAGAATTTACAAGATCTGTCAGGCCGGACATGATAACAATGTCCCTATCTTTATTGATGCTGAACACAGCTGGACTCAGGATGTTTTTGACGAAGTCGCGCGAGAGATGATGAAGAGTTTTAATAAGGAACGTGTCATCATATATAATACCCTTCAAATGTATCGGACTGATCGTGTCGCATATATGAAAGATTCGATCGCTCACGCAAAAGAAAACAACTACAAGCCCGGATTTAAAATTGTACGTGGTGCATATATGGAAATAGAACGCGAACGGGCTATGAAATTAAATTACAGATCCCCTATTCAACCCGATAAACAATCCGCAGATAACGATTACAACACTGCGCTGAAGATCGCTTTAGACAATGTCGACATGCTTGCATTTTGCTGCGCAACTCACAACGAACAAAGTACATTGAATCTGGTTGAATGGATGAATGAAAAAAACATCCCTGTGAATCATCCGCACATTTGGTTTTCACAATTGTATGGCATGAGTGATCATATCAGTTTTAATCTGGCGAGTAAAGGATATAATGTTTGTAAGTATGTGCCTTATGGTCCTGTAAATTCCGTTCTTCCCTATTTAATTCGTCGTGCTCAGGAGAATACTTCTGTTAAAGGGCAAACGGGGAGGGAGCTTTCGTTGATAATGCTGGAGAAACGAAGGAGAAAAAAATAATTAATAACGAATAACGAATAACGAATAACGAATAACGAATAACGAATAACGGGCGTTGTAGCAAATTAGATCCTTGCTTTAACGCCCGTTATTCGTTATTCGTTATTCGTTATTAGTTATATTAAAGTCTCGCCGCC
>JBMQEM010000206.1:0-2963 GCA_049363815.1 Bacteroidota bacterium | reverse complement strand
TTAGAGTTTATTTTTCAAGGGGTGGACGTTGGTAACCGTTTTTTTCAACACAAGTTCACTAAAAGTCAGCACAAGAACACTTATGAGGAATGCTTCACTTGTGCTCTTGTGCTGACTTTTAGTGAGCTTAGTGTTGTATTCATACCTCCTATTTCTCTATAGTAAAATGTGTATATCCAATAAATCCAACAACCATATTTTCTATCCTTTCAACTTTCGAAGCCGGCGAACCTTGATAGCACCACGTAACAAACTCTTCCAAAACATCCTCCGTTCCTTCAGCAATTACTTCGACATCTCCATTGGGTAAATTTCTGACCAGACCCTTGAGTCCTAAATCATTTGCTTTTTCATAAGTGTACTTTCGAAAAAACACTCCTTGTACGCGGCCGTGAATAACTAAATGAATTGCTTTCATCTTTAACAGAATTGAGTTGTACTTTTGTCGAAATATATAAAACTTATGTCTAAGAAAATCACTGCTGAAGAAGTTGCTTATGATGGCCAATTTCTCAAGGTTAATAAATATACAATTAAGAACAGTAACGACCAATCGGAAGCGATCTATGAATGTGTTGAGCGTGGTGATTCTGTTTGTGCAGTAGTATTCAACAAAGAAACCGACAAATACCTTTTTGTAAAACAGTATCGTTTAGGTGCCAAAAAAGATCTGATCGAACTTGTAGCCGGAATGGTTGATAAAGAAGATTCATCATTGGAAGACTGTATCATTCGTGAGATCGCTGAAGAACTTGGTTACTCTGTTAATAAAGACGATGTAAGATTTCTATATAGTTTCTATTCTTCTCCCGGAGCAAGTACTGAAAAAATGCATTTGTTCTACGTCGATGTTGATCAGAAAATTTCCAAAGGCGGTGGTGTTGGTGATGAGGATATTGAGATCGTTGAATTCACAGCTGATGAGTTAATGGACCTGGATAAGTTTGAGGATGTGAAGACGATACTTGGTGCTGTTTGGGTAAACTCCTAAATTCAGTTTGAGTTTGTACCAGTAATGATTATTTCCCGCAGAGTTGCGCAGAGCACGCAGAAAATCCGCGGAGATCTCTTCGAGATCAGAACCATTAATGCTTTGGGAATAAATTGCTGTGTGTTTTTTCCCGCAGATTTCGCAGATGAAGGCGCAGATAAAATCGCAGATTTTGTGTTGCTTAAATTCGCTTGTAGTGAATTGATTTAACTCTATATTTAAAAGACAAACAATAAAGTAAAACTAAATTGGGAACACCATCAATTTAAATGAAGCCCGATCTGCGTATTTATCTGCCTCTTCAACTGCGATCCCGATAGCTATCGGGACTGCGGGAAAAAAATAACGCCGGATAATTTCAGTGACACTCTACCGAAAATTCGCTTTTCTTTTATTCAAGAATGCATCAACGCCCTCGGTAAATCCAGGTGTACCAAAACAATTCCCAAACTCTTCAATTTCAAAAGCTGAACCGTCGACTCCGTCTTTGAAGTAAGCATCAACGCAATTAATGATTCCCGCAACAGCACGTGGACCGTTAGCATAGATCTTATCGAGGATCTCGAATGTTTTTGTCATCAGTTCTGCAGGAGCGGTAACATAATTTACCAGACCTAAAGTATGTGCTTCACCTGCACCGATCATATCGGCTGTCATCAATAACTCCATAGCTTTTCCTTTACCGATCAATTGTACTAATCGTTGTGTTCCGGCATATCCCGGAATCAGACCAAGCTTCACTTCCGGCTGACCGAATTTTGCATTGTCGGATGCAATACGCAGATGACAACTCATTGCAAGTTCACAACCTCCGCCCAATGCAAAACCATTTACTGCAGCGATAACAGGTTTGCTGCACAATTCGATCGACTTAAAAACTTTTTGTCCATCGGCACTTAGTTTTTTCCCTTCCTCAACAGTGTATTTAGAAAACTCAGAAATATCTGCACCGGCAACAAAAGCCTTTGGGCCACTACCGGTAATGATAATTCCATAGACATTGTTATCCTTTTCAGCAGCAGCAACAGCCCGTCCAATTTCCTGAATGGTTTCATGGTTAAGAGCATTCAGTTTATCAGGACGATTGACTGTAATAATGCAAGTATGTGATTGGGTTTCGGTGAGGATGTTGGTGTACATGATGTGTTTTTTTACGATAGACTTACTCCTACACTAAGTGCGGCAGATTAAAATTCAGAGCAAGTATAGGTTTAGTGTCAGAGTAAGGTTAAGAGTAATAGTATGTCAAATATTAATGTCCCGCCTTTTTGTTTCTACTTCATTCTTTATATACCCAACGATCTCCTTCGTATCAGTTCCCGGTGCAAATAACTTCCCGCAACCAAGTGCCATGAGTTTATTCATGTCATCTGCCGGAATGATTCCACCGCCGGTCAGTAAAACATTGTCCAGCTTTTTTTCCTTCATCAATGTGATGATCTTTGGGAATACCGTCATGTGTGCACCGGAAAGAATGCTTACACCAATCACATCCACATCTTCCTGAAGGGCAGCATTGACAACCATTTCAGGAGTCTGGCGAAGGCCGGTGTAAATTACTTCCATGCCAGCATCACGGAGAAAAGATGCAATGACTTTTGCGCCACGATCGTGACCGTCGAGACCTACTTTTGCAATTAATACGCGAATCGGACGATTCATTTTTGTCGGGGTTATTCGAAGGGTTGAATTAATAAATCGAGATCTGTAATTCGAGATTCGAAAGGTTTGGGACAAAGATAGTAATGTTATTTATCCAATATGTTCAGGGCTGTATTTCTTGTTCAGTTTTTAAAATTGAAGATATTCTAAACATCTTTTTTTCAGCTAAATGGATGTGGCTAAAGCCAGGAAACTTCTTTCTTTTTCCATCCGTCAGCTAAAGCTGACGGCAATAAAGTGGTTCAGCTAAAGTTAACGGCAATAAAGTGGTTCAGCTAAAGCTGACGGCAATAAAGTGGTTCAGCTAAAG
>JBMQEM010000205.1:0-12008 GCA_049363815.1 Bacteroidota bacterium | reverse complement strand
CATACGCTGCAAGTTGTAAGAGGAACTGTTCAGGCAGATATATTGAAAGAAGATCAGGCACAAAACACTTGCATTTTCTCTACTGAATTTTCGCTACGATTAATGGGCGATGTTCAGCAATATTTCATTGACAAAAAAGTCCGGAACTTTTATTCAGTTTCGATCTCCGGATATCATATCGCTGAAGCAGGAGCTAATCCGATCACACAGCTGGCATTAACGTTGTCAAATGGATTCACATATGTTGAATACTATTTGTCAAGGGGAATGGACATCAACAAGTTTGCTCCCAACTTAAGTTTCTTCTTCAGCAATGGAATTGATCCGGAATATGCCGTGATCGGAAGAGTTGCAAGAAAGATCTGGGCGAAGGCAATGAAACTGAAATACAATGCTGATGAGCGTTCTCAGATGTTGAAATATCACATTCAGACATCAGGACGATCGTTACATGCTCAGGAAATCGACTTCAATGATATCCGTACAACCTTACAGGCTCTTTATGCGATCTATGATAATTGCAATTCCCTACATACGAATGCATATGATGAAGCCATCACTACTCCGACGGAAGAAAGTGTACGCAGAGCAATGGCAATTCAGTTGATCATTAACCGCGAATTAGGATTGGCTAAAAATGAAAATCCAACACAAGGTTCGTTCATCATTGAAGAATTAACTGATCTTGTTGAAGAAGCAGTCATGCTTGAGTTCGATCGCATCACAGAAAGAGGCGGAGTGTTAGGTGCAATGGAAACTATGTACCAGCGCGGAAAGATCCAGGAAGAAAGTCTGTATTATGAAACATTGAAGCACAATGGCGAATTCCCGATCATCGGTGTAAATACATTTTTGTCGAGCAAAGGTTCACCTACGGTAGTTCCGCGAGAAGTCATCCGTGCTACTTCAGAAGAAAAAGAATATCAGATCAACATGCTTAAAGAACTTCACACGAGGCATGCTGACAAGAAAGATGAATTGTTACGTAAATTACAATTGAGCGCTGTTCAGAATAAGAATTTGTTCGAGGATTTGATGGAGGCTGCAAAGTATCTTTCACTTGGGCAAATTACTTCAGCATTATTTGAAGTGGGCGGGCAATACAGAAGAAACATGTAATTAATTTTTTTTTGCACGGCCCTTAAGGGCCGTGCAAAATAAAATTAATTATTTATTGAATTTAAATATTGAATAATATTTCCTTTATACTTTTCATTTAATGTTTTTCGCATCTTTTCCTTCTGCGAATCATACCTCACGAAATTCATAAAGTAAGCATTGTTGGGTTTTCGCTTTTTAAAAAGTGAAGCATATCGCTTTTTGTTGGAGAATGAAACTGTGTCTAGTGACAGCACAATTGATTCTATCATTTGTGATTTAAGCGAATCTTTTGTGACAGCACTTAATCCATCGAATGTATTATATAATGAATCCAATTTAGTTCGTGCAAGAAGCATCTGATTACTGAAAAGATCATAATCATTTTGCCGGTTAACATAATCTTTTGCCTGCTGTGAATTTTCTCCAAAATGTGAATTCAGAAAACGAATGGCTCCCTCCTCACCTATCATACTGGCGAGATTTTCATTCAGGTCGACATTACTTTTAAGATAGACAGTTGCATGAGTCATTTCATGAATGATCAGCTCTGCCAATTGTCCGTCGCTTCGATAAAGCATATTAGAAAGAATCGGATCATTGAACCAGCCGAGTGTACTCCATGCGCTGACTTCTCCGTAATCTGTATCATATCCCTGAAGTTGAAGGAGTGAATCTTCATAAGCACCTTTGCTGTAGTCAAAAAATCCTTTATACGACACATTTCCCAAAAACGGAAATTTCCACTGATAGGCATTTAACTTATATCGTTCGGATGCTGTGATCACCCAAAGAATTGGTTTGTTCTTCTGATCATACATTGTTGTATAATTTTCAGAACGTTTTAATCCGAGGGAATCAGATGCGTACTGAGCAATGACGTCAATAAAACGAATCTTAGATTTCAGCGAATCGGGAATTTCTTTATCATTCAATACCTCTTCCAGCGGCCTGGAATTATTGATGATGTGCATTTGCCCTTTTAACTGATCCCAGCCATATGTTACTAATGAAAGATTGAAGAGGCCCCAGACGATCAAACAAGTCAAGGCTATTAATAAAGTATAAAAAAAATAACGGAAGACTTTTTTCAATTATGAAATTGTTGCAGGTTTCAGGTGTGAGATTCTCAGGTTGCATCTGCTAACCTGAAAATCTCAAAACTGTAACATATTTGACGAACTATTTCAAAGACCCGAGCATATCTTCAATAGACTTGATCTTTGCTTCAGCATCCGCCTGTTTCTTCTTCTCATTCTCAAGAATCTCCGGCTTTGCATTCGAAACGAAACGTTCATTTGCAAGTTTTGCCTGAACTGATTTAAGGAACCCTTTGTTGTAATCAAGTTCTTTCATCAATCGTTCCTTTTCTTCTGCAACATTTATTCCTGCAGAGAAAGGAATGTAAAACTCCTGATTGCCTATGAGAAATGATGATGAGTTTTCAATTTTAGCAGAAGCGGCATCAAATTTATCAAGGTTAGCGAGACGAATAATCACATCATTGAATTTACTCTTCAATGCTCCTGCATCCTTTGCAAACAATGAAACTTTTTCTTTCGGAGAAAGATTCTTTTGCTTACGCGTATTTCTCACTTGAGTGATCAGTTCTGAAGCATAAGTAAAGTCAGTCAACAACGATTGATCTTTTGTTTTGAATACCGGCCATTGAGCAACGATCAGGCAATCTTTATCTTTTCTTTCTTTCAATAAATGCCATAGTTCTTCAGAGATAAATGGCATCCACGGATGAATTACTTTCAGAAGATTCTCGAAGATCGAAATAGTAGCATCCATAGTCTCTTTCGAAACAGGCATTGGTTGTCCGTCTACAAAATCAGGCTTGATCATTTCAAGATACCACGAACAGAAATCATCCCAGATCAATTTGTATGATGACATCAATGCATCACTCATTCTCAGTTTAGAATAGTGATCGTTGATGATCTCAACTTGTTCAGCCATGCGTGAATTGAACCATTCGATGGAAATCTTATCTGCATCAGATTGTTTTACATCACCAACATTCCATCCTTTTACAAGACGGAAAGCATTCCAGATCTTATTTGCAAAATTTCTTCCTTGCTCACATAAAGCTTCATCGAACAACAGATCATTTCCTGCAGGAGACGACAATAACATTCCTACACGTACGCCATCGGCGCTGTATTTTTTAATAAGGTCAAGCGGATCAGGAGAATTTCCCAACGACTTAGACATTTTACGTCCTTGCTTATCGCGTACAATACCGGTCAGATAAACATTTGAAAACGGCTTCTCGCCCATCCATTCATATCCAGCAATCAGCATTCTCGCCACCCAGAAGAATAAGATCTCCGGAGCGGTTACCAGATCGTTTGTCGGATAATAATATTTAATGTCCTTGTTGCCCTTGTCTTTGAAACCATCGAAAACACTGATCGGCCACAACCATGAAGAGAACCATGTATCGAGTACATCTTCATCCTGACGAAGGTCCTTTTCTGCAAATTCAAAATCATTGAATTGTTTTTTGAACAGTGCAATCGCTTCTGCCGAAGTTCGTGTAACCACTGTGCGTCCTTTGGGATCATACCATGCCGGTATCCGTTGCCCCCACCACAACTGACGTGAGATACACCAGTCGTGTACATTCTCCATCCAGTGCTTGTATGTATTGATGAATTTATCAGGAATCAGTTTTACATTTCCAT
Organism: Bacteroidota bacterium; assembly: GCA_049363815.1. Taxonomy (GTDB): domain Bacteria; phylum Bacteroidota; class Bacteroidia; order AKYH767-A; family 2013-40CM-41-45; genus JADKIH01. The sequence continues at coordinate 8,217 of JBMQEM010000205.1, read as the reverse complement.
TCAAAACATTTTCGAGTGCCGGTTTACTGATAGTATCCATTTTCAGGAACCATTGCATTGACAACTTTGGTTCAATTACAGCATCGGTTCTTTCAGAATAACCAACTTTATTGCGGTAATCCTCAACCTTAGTAACATGACCAGATGTTTCAAGGTCTTTTATGATTTTCTTACGAACGGTAAAACGATCTTCTCCGATGTAGAATTGCGCAGCAGGGCTCATTGAACCATCGTCATTGATCGTATCTATTACCTCAAGGTTATATTTTACTCCAAGATTATAGTCATTGATATCATGAGCCGGAGTAACTTTCAGTGCACCAGTACCGAATTCCATTTCAATGTAAGTATCAAATACAATCGGAACGGGACGATTCACCATAGGTATCACAGCAAACTTACCTTTCATGGAAGAATAGCGTGGATCATCAGGATGAACACAGACTCCGGTATCACCTAAAATAGTTTCAGGACGTACAGTTGCTATCGTGATGAATTCTTTTCCATTGTAAGACTTTCCGCCTGCCTTTACTTCCCATGAACTCTCTGAAAGATTCCATTCAGAAGAATTTGCTTTAAGGATATTTGCAAGTGCTGAATCTACAACTGCATATCGAACATAAACCAGACGTGAATTTACTTCTTTGTGAATCACTTCTTCATCGCTGAGTGCAGTTTTTCCCTGTGGGTCCCAGTTAACCATCCGAACACCACGATAGATCTGTCCTTTATTGTAAAGATCAATGAACACTTCAATTACAGCATCACTCAGATCATCCTCCATGGTGAAACGAGTCCTGTCCCAGTCGCATGAAGCACCAAGCTTTTTCAACTGATCAAGAATAATCCCGCCATACTTTTCTTTCCACTCCCAGGCATATTTCAAAAAGTCCTCTCTTGAAAGATCTTTTTTGTTGATGCCTTTTTCCTTAAGCATGGCAACCACCTTCGCTTCAGTAGCAATTGAAGCGTGATCCGTTCCCGGAACCCAGCAAGCGTTCTTACCAAGCATACGGGCACGACGGATCAGTACATCCTGAATTGTATTGTTCAACATATGACCCATATGCAAGACACCAGTGACATTTGGTGGTGGAATGACGATGGTATATGGCTCACGCTCATCAGGAACACTCCTGAAGAAGCCATTTTTCATCCAGTAGGCATACCATTTATCTTCGGTTTGCGAGGGGTCGTAAGTTTTTGGAATTTCAGACATAATTTTGTTGTGGATTGCTGCAAATTTAATAAAAATGGTTTACGAAAACGACCTTTTTTAAGTGGTTTCCAACCAAAGAGTTCAAAGAATACAAGAAAGGTTTTAAGAATTATTCGGTAAAATATGAACTACGCGAATTTCAAACCAATTTTGTAACATTGCCATTCAATCTTCAATTTGTGCACTACTCAAATCCGCTTTTGAAAAAATATTTCCCCCGAATCAGCAGATTCACCAAGCGGTTTATTTTTTTTCTGGGAATTCTATTTTTATTTATGTCAGTGCTTGCTTTTACAAGGATTCCGTATGATGTGCATCATTGGCTGGGCGATAAAGGCACTAAGTTCCGGTTTTATCCGAATTCAATTGTTATGCTTGGCGGAAGTGGAATGCCGTCAGAATCAAATCTGATTCGACTTTACTATACAGCAGAACTTGCTAAATTTTATAAATATTCTGACATCATCCTTGCTCATCCTAAGGATTCATCAGTAGCAAAAAGTATGAGACAATTTCTGATCAATGTTGGTATTGACTCAACAAGAATTTTAATGATGCTCAAAGGTACTAATACACGTGAGCAGGCTATGGAACTGAAAAATTTCAGACCCGGTTTTGAAAATAGTGGTGTTACAATTGTTACCTCTCCGGAAAATATGTATCGCACAATGCGTGTTTTCCGAAAGCTCGAATACACCAAACTCGGCGGAATTTCTTCTTACGAAAATGCAATGCACATTAGTCTGAAGTATAGTCATAAAAAAATTGGCGGTAAAAAATTCGCACCAGATGTTTCAGAAAATATGGGACTGAGGTATAATTACTGGAATTATCTTAAGCTGGAGATCACCTGCATGCGGGAGTTTGTGGCATTGGTGTACTACAAGTTGAATGGATGGATTTAAATTATAACAAACTACTACTGAAAAAATATTTCCCGCAGATCTTGCGGATCTCGCGCAGATTTTTTTTGTTATAAATTCCGTGGACTTGTGTGGACTTGTGTGGACTTGTGTTCTTTGTGTTTAATTTCTGCAGATCTGAAGGTTTTAATCTTTGTCCATGTTATTTAAACTATCTGACAAAATAAATAGATCTATTTACTTAGAATCCTCCATTCTTTCGGAAAATAATTGTTTACTCTCCTATCCAGGACCTTGACCCATCCTAATGGGAAAGTCTGATAGTTGATCAGAGTCCATCCGGTGGCGACTCCGGGTAAAGTGATATTTTCACAACGAAGATAATTTAATGCAGTTTCATGATCTACTTCAACGGATGTTATATCCTTTTTCAAATCGATGGCAAGAGCAAGTTCTTCAGATGGAATAAAATTCTTCTCCTTCTGATTTCCAACAAAGATACCTGTCTGCCGGATGAAGAGTTTTTTCATCATGTATGCAAAAAGGGAATAGTGTTGTTTGGGAAATGCATAAAGCCGGTCGTCTTTAACTACAGAAACCAATTCCTCCGGATTCTCAAAATAATCAGTCAGTACCATTGCTGATTGCTTATCTGAATTTTTCGGCTTGTCATCTTTTATCCTGATATGATGTCCGCCGGCTGGCTTTTTCAACATAGAAATAAAAAAACCTTCACTTTTTGTAGTATGCGGATAAAAATGATACCCGGTTTCAGATTTTTTTATCCCATGATCATTACTAATGGGATTACAAATTTCATAATCGTATTCGGAAACGAGTTTCTTGATCTGCTCTTCATTCTCTGAAGTTTCAAAAGTACAAGTACTATAAATAAGATACCCACCCGGTTTCAAAGCAAGGTGAATATTCTCCAGAATTTCATGCTGTCTGACAGCACATGTAGTAACCGCAGTCTCACTCCACTCATTCGATGCATTCGGATCTCTTCGAAATAGTCCTTCACCACTGCAAGGTGCATCCACAACAATAACATCAAACAACTCACCTGCTTTACTGAAATCAGATGAATCATTTTGCGTTACTATTGAATTTGCATATCCCCATTTAGCAATGTTCTGTTGTAAAACTTTATTTCTTGAGGAGATAACTTCATTACTTACAAGTAAACCGGAGCCATTCATCAAAGACAATAGGTGTGTTGATTTGCCTCCCGGTGCAGCACAAAGGTCTAAAACAATTGGTTCAGCATTCTCATTTATTGCATGTAAAAAAAGTTGTTCCAGAAATTGTGATCCTGCCTCCTGAACGTAATAACATCCGGCATGAAATAGCGGGTCCAGAGTAAAGCTGGGTCGTTCTTTCAGATAGAACCCAAAACGCGACCATGGAATTGGAGAACTATCTTTTAAAGGATTGATTTTCTTTTTCTCATTCATACGGATACTTACAGGAGCAGGTTGCGAAAGACCTTCCAGAAAAGCGTCATATTCATCACCAAAATATGCTTGCTTTCGTTTTAAAAAATCCGGAGGCCATTTCATGGGGGAAAGATGGGGAAAATAATTGAGATGAAAGAGATTTAACTAAGGATCTAAGAAATTCATTCCACGATTTTTAGATTTATAAGCCTGTACTTTTCTTCCCTACTCATATTCTTTATTTCCTTTTCCCGAACAATGGCTTCCATAGGAGTAGTATTCGTTTCAAAATAAACCAACTTATAACAATAATATTTACCTGCGAAAGTTTCTTTTTTTCATCTATTAGCTTCATGTTCTCTAATTCGCCTTTTTAAAGTATTAGTAAATTTTCCTCCTGAATGACGAATTTCTCTTACGATATATCATCGTTAAAAAATGCTTCGAAAAAGAGCATTTTTTAACGATGATATTTAAGGATACATCTTCTCTTTTTCACTAACATTACAAAAAAATAAATTTCAGAAATGAGCCACACACCTCTCATCAGCACTGACAAATCACTACTCAGGATAGAGACTATCCATTCAGTATTAAAAGAATCTTATTGGGCTAAAAACATACCTGTGGAAATTCTCAAACGGTCGATCGAGAATTCAATGTGCTTTGGTGTTTACATTGAAAAAGAACAAATTGGCTTTTGCAGGGTAATAACAGACAAAGCAACTTTCGCTTATCTTGCCGATGTATTTATTACAGAAAACCATAAAGGAAAAGGATATTCAAAATTACTTATAAAAGAAGTGATGGCACATCCCGATCTGCAGGGGCTCCGTAAATTTCTATTGGGAACGGCAGACGCTCATGGATTGTACAGGCAATTCGGTTTTAAAGAACTGGCCAAACCGGAACGCATGATGGAAATTACTTTCAAAGACATTTATATGTAAATTATTTTATGAAGAAAATAAATCTTACAACACAGATCATCATTGGTCTGATTCTCGGAATTATTCTGGGAGCATGGTATCGTGAGACCTGGCCTGATCCTGCCAACATTACTCCGTTTGCAGATAATATGCATTTGCTGAGTGATATCTTTTTGCGGCTTATAAAGATGATCATCGCTCCTTTGGTATTCTCTTTACTGCTTACCGGGATTGCTAAAGTTGGCGATTTTAATTCTGTTGGAAGAATTGGTCTGAAGACGATGATCTATTTCACAGCTGCTACTATTATCGCTTTAGTTCTTGGACTGGTCATTGTAAATATCTTTGAACCCGGAAAAGCGTTGCAAATGACAGAAGTTACTTCCTCTGTTGTTCAGGCAAAAGAATTCAATGGCAAGGAATTTATTCAGCATATTTTTCCTGAAAGCATTGTAGATGTAATGGCAAGAAACCAGATCCTGCCTATCATCATTTTTGTTCTGTTCTTCGGTGTCGCTGTTGCCTCTTTACATGAAAAAGGAAAGATCATTGTTGATTTCTTTGATGCTCTTTCACATGCTATGTTGAAAGTAACCGGATATGTAATGAAACTTGCTCCACTCGCAGTTTTTGGAAGTATGACAGCGATCATTGCAACAAAAGGATTAGGAATTCTATCGGGTTATGTTCAGGTCATTCTTTGCTTCTTCGGCGGACTACTCTTTTTCATTTTCGGAATCCTGATGGTGCTTTGTTACATTCTTAAAATTGATTTCAAGAAATTATTTAACCACATAAAAGAACCAATGTTGCTGGCATTCTCTACAGCAAGCAGTGAAGCAGCCATGCCGAAAACAATTCTGGGTCTCGAACGATTTGGTTGTCCACCGCGAATTGTAAGCTTTGTTTTACCACTGGGTTATTCCTTTAACCTCGATGGCTCGATCATGTATATGACCTTTGCAACAATGTCAATTGCCCAGGCTTATGGCATCGAACTATCAATGTCGCAACAGATCACTATGATGTTGATTTTACTGGTTACAAGTAAAGGTATGGCCGGAGTTCCCCGCGCTTCACTGGTGGTAATTGCCGGTATGCTACAGACATTTTCTATTCCCCAGGAAGGACTTGCGCTTTTACTCGCAATCGACTGGCTACTCGACATGGGTAGATCGGCTACGAATGTCATGGGGAATGCAGTGGCTACGGCTGTGGTTTCGAAGTGGGAAAAGGAAGTTTAATGTGTTATCAGGTTAACAAGTTTGCAGGTTGCAACCTATAGCCTGCAAACCTGTTAACCTGATTACCTTCCAACCACTAACGTCTATTCGCCTTCATCATCCTGTAAACATCAAACTTCTGCTTGATGTAAATACAGAAATCATACTGCGAAGCACGTTTGAGATAACTTTCTGAAACATTTGAGAAGGAAATAAAATCTTCAAATTCGTCATCATTAAGATTAATGATATCGTGTGCGACATAGTTGACAAGAAGTTGTTTTAACAAAGCTCTGCGCTTGTCCTCGTTTCGGAGTTGGGCATTATGACGCTTTGCTCTTTCAAGCGGACTGAATTGCTGATACAAAAAAGTGATTGGACTACTGATCGCATCTACACCACTCAATTCAAAATCTTTTTTATTGTAACCGAGTTTTTCTATATCAGTATAGATAGCCTGCAGGTCGCGCGGTGAAAAAATCACAACCTCTTTCAACTGTCTGTTCAGTTTAACCATTGGAATATTTAGGTAATAATTCTGATGGTAGGCAGAATCCTTTAAAGTGATCTTCTGATATTCATATCCCGTACTGGCGATCAGCAAAGTATCTGATTTCAGCAGATTCACCTCAAATGTTCCATCTACTTTACCGAAAGTACCTTGAGAGGTTCTCAGATTGATGATCATAAGGTCTTCCAGACGCAGGTCAGGATTCTGGGAATTGAACACTTTCCCGCTCAAAGAAACCGTAACTGAGTCAGAATCAGCTCTTAGAGTAGTACTCAGAGATGTGAAGGCAATAAAAACCACAAGAATTCTAATTATCATAGGCGTAAAATATAGAAATTGATTCTATTTGCGAAGCCACAAGGCATTTCTTATGTTTGCGCACCGAAATTAAACTTGAAAATCAATTAAATATTATAAGAAATGGCAAATACTGGAGATGTTAAAGTTGGTACCATCCTTCGCTATAACGGAGAATTATGCCTTGTAACAGAATATATCCACAGAACACCAGGTAACCTTCGTGCCTTCTACCAGGCAAAAATGAAAAATCTTAAAAACGGAAAAGTGGTCGAAAACCGATTCCGTGCCGGAGAAGAAGTTGACATTGCCCGTGTTGAATTCAAAGAACTTCAATTCATCTATCTCGAAGGTGACAGTCTGGTTGTGATGGACAATGAAACATTCGAACAGGTATATGTCCCTGCAGAAATGTTTGGTGAAACAGCAAAGCTGCTTAAAGAAGGGATGCTTGTAAAAGTGGCCTTTGAAAATGACACTCCGATCGTAGGCGAAGGTCCGACATTTGTCGAACTCGAAGTCACCTATACAGAACCAGGTGTTAAGGGTGATACAGCAACAAACACATTAAAACAAGCGACTGTTGAAACGGGTGCGATCGTCAATGTTCCTCTGTTTGTCAACCAGGGTGAGATCATTAAAATAGATACACGCGACTGGTCTTATGCTGGTAAAGTAAAATAAATTGAGTGGAACTCAACATGTGAAAGCAGAAAACCCGTCACTTGACGGGTTTTTTTATGAAGTATAGTCAGATAAAAAGGATTTTGTAATAATTTAACCTAGAACGATGCAACAGAAAAAATTAAAATCTGTATTTTGAGAGATAATTTAATCCTGTGAAAAATTTAAATCGCAAACCAAATTCATTTATCACTCAACCCACCTATCCCGGTGGTGCAAAGGCATTAAATGAATTTATTACAGCTAATCTGAAATACCCGGAAGAGGCATTACAAAACCAGATTCAGGGAACTGTTTCTGTGGATTTTGATATCGATGTTTTCGGAGTGGTTTCTGCACCGAAGATCAAACATGGTATTGGTTATGGCTGTAATGAAGAAGCAATCAGGCTTGTTACTTTATTAAAATTTTCAAAAAGAAAATACCAGGGTGTTCGCGTAGTGTTTCACAGAAATCTGAATATCCATTTTAAATTGAATTCTGCGTCTAAACCGGTTGACCCAAAAGAAACTCAACCTTTGCGAATTAACTATACTACTACCCAGTCACCAGAACAGGAATCCAAAAAATCAAATGTGATCAACATTTCCATCAATCTGGATCCCGATCAGACGAAAAAGTAAAAGTAAAATTCCTTCTAAAATAATTAAGTAATTGCATTATCATTAAACGGTTTTTTTTACATTTATCGTAAATCTAATCGAATATGAAATTATCTATCTCTGTCTTTTTCTTCTTCATTGTAATTGTTTGTACCGGACAAACAATTCCATCCGGCAGAACATTTAACTGGGCTAACAGTGGTTATCAGGGCAACTATTTACGCAATGCAACAGTTGTTGATTTTTTAACAGTTGGTGGTGTCAACGACGGATTGACGGACAACTCTGCTGCACTTCAGAATGCAATTTCAACATCCGTTAAACCTGTTGTGATCTATTTTCCCGCTGGAAATTATCTGTTCAATTCATCTATAAATTTACCGGACAGTACAATGCTTCGCGGAGCTACAGCGGATTCAACAAATTTACTTTTCGATTTCAGTGGAGCCG
>JBMQEM010000204.1:0-12518 GCA_049363815.1 Bacteroidota bacterium | reverse complement strand
TGAATAACGAATAGTGAATAGTGAATAGTGAATAGTGAATAACGAATAGTGAATAACGAATAGTGAAAGGTGAATAGTGTAGATTATCCTGTCTGTAATTTCAGAGATAGTGTTACATACCACTTACTACTTACCACATACAAATTTGAAAATACTAGACAAATACATAATAAAAAAATTCCTCGGAACGTTTTTCTTTTCGCTGGCATTGATCATTGTGATTGCTGTGATCTTTGACATTTCGGAGAAGATGGATGATTTTATTGAACGCAAAGCACCATTTCATGCAATTGTTTTTGACTACTACTTTAATTTCATTCCTTATTTCGCGAATCTGTTTGCACCGTTGTTTGTATTTATTTCGGTTATATTTTTTACCGCAAAGATGGCAGCCAATACAGAGATCGTTGCAATTCTCAATAGCGGCATCAGTTTCCGGAGATTGCTCTTCCCCTACTTCATTGCAGCAACTTTTCTTGCAGCTTTGTCATTTTATTTCAATGGCTGGGTCATTCCTCATTCGAATAAAATAAAACTTGAATTTGAAAATCAGTATATAAAAAATCCGGTAGAGTTCAAGGACAGAAATTTACACAGGCAGATCAGTCCGGGTGTATTCATGTATCTTCAAGGCTACAGCAATGCCGAGAATGTTGGTTACCGGTTTTCGCTCGAACGAATTGAAAATGGGAAACGAACCTGGTTTCTGAATTCAGATCGAATCGTATGGGACAGCATTTCATCAAAATGGAGAATTGAAAATTATTATATCCGGACAATAGATGGATTCCGCGAATCATTAAAAAGCGGAAAAAGTATGGATACTGTTCTTTCGATCAAACCGACAGACTTTAAGCGGCGGTTGAATATCATTGATGCAATGGACACACCTACTTTGAACCGGTTTATCCAGGAAGAAAATGAACAGGGGTCACAAAACGTAAGCACCTATATGATTGAAAAATATAGGCGTATCGCTGTTCCTTTTTCGACCTTTATTCTTATGTTGATCGGAGTTTCGCTCTCCAGTAAAAAGGTCAGGGGTGGAATTGGAGTTCAGCTAGGTTTCGGAATTTTCCTGAGCTTTACCTACATTCTCTTCCAGCAATTCAGTAACACATTTGCAATTAACGGATCTATTCCGCCTTTGATCGCTGTATGGATCCCGAATTTTATTTATGCGGTTATTGCAGTATACTTAATGAAAATAGCACCAAAATAATCTGCGCTAGATGTGAAGGAGATGTGCGGGGAAAATTCCGGTGTGTTTTTCTCCCGCAGATCTCCGCAGATAAATACGCAGATTGGTCCTCGTCAGATTTAAGAAATTCGCGATTAGGTGCTATATTTTTACTAAATAAGAATTCTATACTTGCAAATTACGAAACACAAATCTGTGTTTTATCTGCGGCCTTTTCTGCGAGATCTGCGGGAGATTTTTTTAGTAGAACCTGATCATCCACAAGTGCTCGGTTAAGCGATTACTCCACAATTACTTTCACCACCTTCTTCGAAATCGGTGTAGATATCTTACACAGATAAATTCCGGCTTTCAATCCTTCGACTGAAAATGAAATATGTTTAACACCTTTCTGAATAGTCTCATTGAGAATTGATCGCACCAATTTTCCTTTCATTGAATACAAAGCAACTTCACAATTCGTTGTATTAGGAACAGAGAAATCAATATTGAGAATCTTAGAAACAGGGTTCGGATAAACAATAAGGTTATTTATATTATTGCTGACTTCAATTTCCCTTACATCAGAATTCGTCTTGTCAACAAACACCTCATAGACAGTTGCACTAGGTCGACTCATTCCATATGGATCCAGATGAGCGATATTCGGGGCATCACTCTGGATCCCTCCGATGATAAATCCCACGCGCTGATTTCCGCTGACCGAATTCAGATCAAGAATTCCACCTTCAAGAAAACGAACAGATGAATCAGGAATGAAAAACGAATTCGACCCCAGATAGCCAGGCATAGATTCAGCCATCTTATACTCTGTTAGTCCACCGGTATTGTCACGTGTCACCTTGCTGATTGATTGCACAAATGGCACCAATGTATCCTGCACAAGAGTACTTGTAGAGGTATCCAAAGTATACAGACTCATTCCGCCGAAGAAAAGTGTATGCATGTAATTATTAATAGAATCATATACAGGCAATGTTGCTGTTGTATACTGATTCAGATTTTCATTGAATGAAGACTGATGAACTACATTCGAAGAAGTAATATCAATAGGAGTCAGGAACGGTTGATTAGCGTTTTTCTGAAATACACCTCCGAAAGCAGTCATGCCGAATTCACCTGAAGGATAGATCTGCGGCACAAGATTATAATCTCTTCTGTGGAAAATGTTTGTATCCTGAATTGCAGAATAATTAGAGACAGATAAGTTTACGCCATCATCATTTATATTGAACTTCCGGATCTCATGAGTATATCTCTGAATGAAAGGACTGATCTGTGGTGTTTCAGCATATGACCCATGAAAGTAATGTCCGAAAACGAGGTAATATGTGGAATCAATTTTTTCAAGTTCTCCGCCTGAAACAGCAAGATTTGTATCCAGTAATTGCCGGAAGCAGGAATTGACAGAACTTCCGGAAGAAACGTTAGAAATAAGACAGTCAAGATCGATTGAGATCAGTGAAGGAAATGTGGTATACACACCTGTTGAATCCGATTTTCCATAACCACCTATCATGTACAAATGATTTTCATTCTGATAAGATTGCATATTTGCAGAACCAAGCGCTTCATAAGTGATGAATGGCAACTGGGCAATGGATGCTGCCTGGTAAGTATCTGTTACAGGATCGACAATGAAAACAGAATCATTTCTTCCAAAGGTCGGGAAGGCCTGATTTGCCTGCATGATGTGTAAACCATCTATTCGTCCGCCAAGAAAGATCCACTTTCCATTATGAACAGCAAATGCTCCGCTATGAATGGCAGGAGCACTTGTTAATGCAGATGGTTGTATGTGTATATCAAATGACTGTTGTGCGTAATTTGTTTTAATGCACATAAAACAAATTACGCATAAGAGCGCACATTTAAATTTCATTTGAAACAGAATTATTTATTGAACAACAATTTTTTTCACAAGAACGTTCTCACCTTCAGTCAAACGAAGGAAATAAATTCCAGCCTGAAGTTTAGAATCGATATTGACAGTATTCTCTCCTTGTCCGATCACAAAATTCTCTTCAGAAACCGATTGGCCAAGACTATTTGAGATCACCATATTGATGTTACGATCCTTTCTGCTGAACGATTGCAGATTGAAAGTTCCATTAGAAGGATTCGGGAATACAGAAATTGTATTCAGCCAGTTGTTCTCTGAAATTCCAAGGCAAAGGTCAACGCGAACATTTTGAGAATGAGAGTAAGTACATCCTGTTGCATCGGTATAAGAATAAGTTATAGTATGAGTACCTTCGCCTGCAACTGACGGATTGAAACTTGCAAGGCTGATTCCCGGACCTGAAAAAGTTCCACCAAGGACATTTGGAAGTAAAAATGCCGTAGAATTATAAACACAATACAATGTATCAAGACCACTGAATGTGATATTAAGTGGAGTTACAAGGCTCACATAAACAGTATCCCTGTTCACACAGGCACCATTTACCACTTCAAGCACATAAGTTCCATTCTGAAATCCTTGTATCTGTGTTGTATCCGATGCATACAAAGCTCCATCCAGGTACCAGTTTGAAAAATAGTTTTCATCAACAATTCCATTCAGGATCACAGAACCAGCGCCACAATCGGAAACTGAATCGAGACCATTCGTGATCGCTGCAACAGGTGTACAATCAGCAGAACTGAAGCGAAAAATATTTCCGCCGGACGTTCCACAATACAATTCACCATTTTTATCTGTCCCAAAAGAGATCACGCTTGAAGCGCCCAGATTTCCGAGATCAGTATCTGCAAACCCACCGCTTCCATTCGGAACCAGATAGTGAATGTTAGACTGGCAATAATCTGTATAAAAATACTTTCCGTATAATTCATTGAATTTTCCTCCGCGGTAAATATATCCACCGGTCACAGAGCAACCTGATGCATGAGTATAAGTTCTCACCGGTTCCCAATAGTCGGAAGCAGGTCCGCATGTTAGTGATGAAGGGTAAGATGCAAAACCTTCACGGCAATTCCAGCCAAGGTTAAGGTAATCAGTTGTTCCGGCAGGAATGAAATCGATCTCTTCCTGTGCGCCCTGACCTACGTCACCGATCCAAAGATCTCCGGTAACTTTATCAAAACTCCATCTCCATGGATTTCTTACACCTACTGCCCAGATTTCCGGGCGACCGTTGGTGCTGTCAGTTGCAAATGGATTTGTCGGAGGAATCGAATAAGTAGGATTAGAAGGATCAACAATGATGCGGAGCATTTTTCCTAAAAGTGAATCTGTGTTTTGTGCACGGTTACCCGGATCTCCTCCTGATCCGCCATCACCCATTCCGATATATAAATAACCATCCGGTCCAAATGCCAGATGTCCGCCATTGTGATTTGAAAAAGGCTGATGAATTCGGAGAAGGATTTCCTCGCTGTTAGGATCAGCAGAATCAGGTGAGCTTGCATAAGTTCTGAATCGTGAAATCCTTGTCTCACCATTCGGCTTTGCAGTATAGTTTACATAGAAATATCCGGTTGTTGCATAATCGTCAGGGAAAGCTAATCCCAACAATCCTTGCTCTGAACTTAATTGCACCCGGGTCTGAATATTGAGAAATGGTCTCGCATATAAAGTACCGGCAGTGTCGAGTAGCTGTATGTTTCCTTTTTGTTCAAGTACAAACAGGCGCTCATCACCACAACTTTTAATATCAACTGGGAGAGCTAACCCCTGAGCGAATGGTGTTAGTGAAATCTGGGCATTATTCACAATAGAGATCATGCATAATAATGCGAAGAGTAAAATTCCTTTTTTCATAATTAGGGTTTGGTTAGAAGAATGGCAAAAATAGTAAATAGAACGGGATTTCGAAGTATTTAATGGGACAAAATCATCTTAGAAATGTTCAATTTCATACCCCATATTGTTATTTCATGCGAATTCGTTATAATTCAGACATGGCATGATTATGAAGTAATTTTAAAAATGAAACTTTTAGACTTTTACGAAAAACACCCTCAATTGCGTGACAAAAAAATCAACGATCTCTTTTACTCAGAAATCAAATTTGAAAAGGATCAGTTTGTACAGGAGTTTATCTTCAAAAAAGGATTATCAGAAGAGATAAAAACGGACCTCTATACTGTTTTTAGCCTGAAAAATTTTCAGAAAAAATAAGGTATTCAGTTTGGCTGAAACTTCTGATGGAATTAAAGTCAGGAAAATTATGTATAATAAAAAACGGCAGTCAAATTGACTGCCGTTTGAATTTCTTTTGGAAGATTGTGTTATCAGAAAATGATCTGTGCTGCGAATACAGCCAGGGCTGATATCAGAACAGCATCAACAATAAGTAGCATATAAAGACTAGCCGGAACAGGATCAACCTGTACAGTATTCATAGTCTGCTCGTCTTCTTGCATGTGGTTGTAGCTTCCTACCGGTTCATTTTTCATTCTTGTGGGGTTTAATGCATGATACGACAATGTTCAGTGATATGCTTGAAAGATTCTGGCCTTTATATGAGTATGTAAGATTTCATTACAATTGTATTGCTGTAAGTAAGAATAGTTGATAATCTCTCATTTTCAAGAACGAATAATGTTAAATTTAAGTGTAAGAAATAGCGGGAAATTTATTTTCTTCACATTTCCTCCAAAAAAAACTAAATTGACAGAATGATTCTTACTAATAACATACTGCTGATTGAACCTGTCGGATTTGGTTTTAATCCGGAAACAGCAGCTGACAATAAGTTCCAGATCGAAAAGAAAACCGGTGATATTCAAAAACAGTTTAATGAATTTAAAAGAGTTTTAGAAAATGCCGGATTGAATGTTCATTTACTTTGTCCCGGCGACACAACAACTCCTGATGCTCTGTATCCGAACAACTGGTTCTCGACATTTCCTGATAAGAGCTTGATCATCTATCCAATGATGGCTATCAACCGCCGTTCAGAAAAACGCACACATTTCATCCATTATTTAAAACAATTCTATTCAAAAATAACAGATCTTTCATTTCTCGAAAATTCAGATTCATTTCTTGAAGGAACCGGCAGTCTGGTCATCGACCACACTCATAAAACTGCTTATGCATGTCTTTCACAGCGTACATCTACCGCTGCAATTGAGGAATGGAAATCAGAGACCGGATACAAAGTGGTTCAATTTTCTGCAACCGATGTAAATGGTTTTCCTGTCTATCATACCAATGTTATCCTGACACTGGCAGCTGATTTCGCAATTGTCTGCCTTGAATCAATTATCCCTGAAGATCGAAATCAGGTGCAAGAACAGTTGCTTTCCACCGGAAAAGAGATCGTTGAAATTTCATTTGAACAAACTAAAAGTTTCTGTGGCAATTGCCTTGCTCTGAAAAATAAAAACGGAGAACAGATCATTGTAATGTCAGATGTGGCACGGAATGCTTTTACAAATGATCAAATCAAACGAATAAAAACAACGGCAACTATTGTTTCATCTGATATTTCCGAAATCGAACAGATCGGCGGTGGTGGTGCAAGGTGCATGATAGCCGAACTTTTTTAATCGTGAACAACTGTTTTCAGGAAAGAATATTTTTTCCAGATACCAGTTGTTCATTACTTAAGGTTTTGATTGAGCTCTTTCACATCCTTATCCTTGAAAAAATAAGCCATACCACTATAATCACTATAAAGGTATTCTCCGGTAGCACTATTGATTATTGTAACCATCTTATCTGAAGAATGCTTATAGACTTTCATATAATAAAACGGAATGTCTGAATTCAGTATTTTATCAGAAAGTTCTTCAGGAGAGATCATTTCAATTTTTTTCCCTTTGTATTCAGCAAATGGATCTTCTTTTGCCCTTGAATCGTATTTATTTTTTACATCTGAAGAAACATAAAGTACCTGGGTCATTAATTTTGAAATATTATCCTTGTCGACTTCACTTTCAAATCGCCATCTTGACTTATTGGCAACAAGGTTTCTGTTGATCTCCTGCAGATAATTTTTCAGGTAGCCCCAGCTCCACTCTCTTACGATTGTATCTGTTTTACAGATGTATTCAAATGCATCAATGCTAATTCTTTGTTCTAACTCTTTCGACATTCGCCAGTGTGTACCTAATTCGATATAAGCCAGAACATCTTCATTCAACAATGCCGGTTTTTCTTTTTTCAGATTTCTCCACAACTGGATTTTCAGAGAGGAATTCTGAGCATATTTGCCGAATAAGTCAGAATTAGATGTGTACTCACTACTAGTATTATAATTTCTCAGCCCGAAAAAGATAGCATTTTCGTTTTCAGTCATCGTCTTATATCTGTCAAAGTCGATAATTTCAAACTTATTGAATGTCCAAACTTGCTTTAAAATATTTTCAATAGAAGCCTGATTTTCTTTATCACCTTCCCTGATAACAAAATAGGTAGTTAGTGTTTTATAAAATTCTATATCCTTATTTTTAAAATTTGTCGGCTTAATTGCGCCGGGATTTCCGATGTTGATCTGGGCATTCAAGGTCAAATTGACTGTCAAACAAATTGCTATCAGCAGATATTTTATCATTTTATTTTTTATTAGACTCGCAAGTTAATAATTATGGAATTCATCCAAAATAATTTTATATTTACACTATGAAAAAGCTCCTTTATACTCTCTTCATTACCCTGGTTGCCATTAAAGTTTCTGCCCAGACAGACTGGTCGACTCGTGTTGCCAATATCATTTATTCAAATTGCAGCAGTTGTCATAATCCGAATGGCATCGCTCCATTCTCTCTTATGAGTTACACGGATGCAACAGACAATGCTTCAGACATTCTTGATGCTGTTCAGGATCATAGCATGCCACCCTGGCCACCGGATCCTGCTTACAACCGTCTGGCGCACGAGCGAGTCCTGACAGATCAGGAGATCGCAGACATTGCTGACTGGGTTAACAACGGCACTTTACTGGGAGACACAGCCCTGGAACCCGATGCACCGGTATTCTCTTCTGTCGGAGAGATCAGTTCGCCGGATCTGATTCTGACCGCGCCAACTTATACAGTAAATACTACCGATGATCTTTATCGTTGTTTTGTCATCCCGACCGGTCAATCAACGTTGAAATACATCAATGGCCTCGAAGCGATCCCTGGTGACCGTTCAATTGTTCATCATATCCTCGTTTACTCAGATACATCTGCCACACCGGTACAATTAGATGCGGCAGATCCGGATCCCGGTTATACAAATTTCGGAGGAACAGGTTCGAATACTTCTCAGCTCATTGGAATCTGGGTCCCGGGACAGAGTGCTTATTTTACTCCTGCAGGAATGGGAATTAAACTTCTTCCAAATGCCAATGTTATTCTGCAGGTTCATTATCCGGGTGGAATTTCAAACCGGGTCGACAGTACAAAGATCAATTTAAAATTAAGTTCAAATTTACAACGTGAAATTGCAATTGATGCACCTCTAAATCATTACTTCCTTGACAATGGTCCATTAGTATTACCGCCAAATCAGACAAGAACTTTTAATGCGCACTATGTACTTTCTAATGACATATCGACTTTAGCCGTTGGTCCGCATATGCATTTACTGGGAAGAAGTATCCGGTCTTATGGTGTAACACCGTTGAACGATACTATTCCTTTCATTGACATACCTGAATGGGATTTCCACTGGCAGGGATTATATTCTTTTCCACGGGTTTTAAAAGTACCTGTTGGTTCAGTGATCTATTCGTCCGCGTATTATGATAATACAGCAGCTAATCCGGAAAATCCGAATGATCCGCCTGCATGGGTTTTCCTTGGCGAAGGAACGACTGATGAAATGATGCTTGTATATTTCGCCTATACACTATATTTCCCGGGAGATGAAAATATCATTATTGACTCTTCAATTACAACCGGAATCACCCAGCCAATTGAAAGTTCGATCATCACTACCTGCCAGTTGTATGACCCTGCCCCTAATCCGGCAGCTGGTAAAATAACTGTACAATATTTTCTTCCATCATTGGCTGAACACCAATTAGAGTTGTTTGATATAGCCGGTAAACTATGCAGAACTTTCAAGTCTGCAAGAGAACAAGGCCTGATCACACAACAATTTGACATCCGCGACCTGCCTTCCGGAAACTATATTTTAACTCTCTCGTCGGAAGGAATCCGGAGAACAAAAAAACTTATCAGGCAATAAACATGTCATACCTTAAGAATCTGATCGATGCTAAACATACATCTATTCAGATGAGAAAGATCGTGCGTTATGTAGGGAAAGATCAGACACGTTTTGATGAACTGATCAAGATCACTTTAGGAAAAGAAAAAATTTTAGCTCAAAGAGCATCATGGCCGACAGGATATTGTGTTGAATCGTATCCTGAACTTGCACGAAAACACTTAAGGCAAATTATAAATCACCTGACGACTAAGACTCACCCTGCAGTTCAGCGAAATCTGGCCAAGCTCTTAATGTTTGTTGACCTGCCGGAAAAACTGGAATCTTTAGTGGTCGACAAATGTTATTTGATAATCAATTCAAATGATGCCCCTATTGCGAATAGAGCATACTCAGCTTACGTCGTTGAAAAGATCTGCAGAAAATATCCGGAGATGTATCCGGAATTAATTCAATCTCTTAAGGCACATTCAGAAGTAGCTTCTCCGGGAATGAATGCGGTTCTTCGCAAAATTCAAAAGTTCCAGCAGAAATTTACAGGAAATAAAAAAGAGCTTCCATTTTTGTAATAAAGGAAGCTCTTTTCAAAAGAATCATTTTCTCCCGACGATAATTTTTTTCACCCAATGATTTTCTTTGGAATTTATATTTACATAGTACATCCCTGCGGAAAGAGAATGATCGATTTTGATCTTATCTGATAGGTCCGGAGTATACTCATGGGAATAGACTTCTTTTCCTGTGACATCCAGTATTTCGACAAGAACATTACCATCAGTTGACGGCAGAATAAGATTAAAGGCAGAAGAATTTGGATTTGGGTAGATCTCAGCGATCGCATCAGAATTGATTTCAACCCCACCGAGAATATCAACGCAGCTTACTTGTTCCGATAATAACACATTACTATTAACCAGAGTTAAAGTAGAATTCAAAGCAGAATATGGAATTACGGTAAGTGTTAATGTACCATGTGTTATCGTACCGAAATTTACGGACACTGTTGGATTAACAGAAGTACAAAGATCTGCATTTCCCAATGAATCTGACTTTATTATTCCAACGTGCGGATTTATGATGGAAGAAGTTCTTACACCGATCAAAGGTCCATTACCAAGCATGAAGAAGCCATGGTCATCTGCCTGTTCAATATCGTGAACACTGTTATAAATATACTGCGACCAGTTAAAATTACCTGTCGAGTCAATACAAACAATGGATGACATCGAAGCGAACCCCTTGCTACCAGTAGCAAAAATCAGATTCCCATCAGGGAGAAGTTTCATTTTTGAAGTTACCGTATTTAATATACTAACCCCCGGAACCCCACCACTCAGGGTTTCGCTCCAGAAATCATTCCCATTGAAATCAGTTTTTATTATTGCATGTTCATTAGCTGTGGCGAAGTATGAATAGATTCCATCAGATGCTACAACCAGGTCATTTCCAGTAAAGACGGTTGGGACTATCGTATTGTATTTATTAGCCCATTCCACATTTCCCAAAGAAGACAACTTCATAAGCAGCCCATTTCCATCAAACGGAGGATAATCTTCCACATATCCGACAACTGCATAACCACCATCCGGAGTTTGTTTCACAGAATTTCCAAAGTTGCCGTTATTACCACCCTCATAGACTTTACACCATTCAACATTGGCAAGTGAATCAAGTTTAGAAACAAGAATCCTGGAGTGTGGCGGCGTGGTATAACTTTCATTTCCGGTAATGATAAATCCATCGTCATTAGTCTGTGCTATAGCAAACGATTCCTGATTCCCCGGAAGATTTACAACTTTCGACCACATAACAATTCCGGATTGATCCAGTTTAGTGAGAATGATATCCAACGTATTCGAAACAGGGTCATATGTTTTCCCTGTCATCACATAACACGAATCAGTTGTCCGCACAATTGCATTCACAGATTCATTTTGACCAAGTCCAAAATTATAGGCCCATACGATAGTACCAGTGGAATCAATTTTCATGACAGTAGAAGAGTAATTGTAAATTCCCGTAACGATAAGTCCACCATCATAAGATTTTACCATTCCGTCTGCAGAAAATGCTGTAGAGATATCAAAATAAATTTTAGAAAATTTACTTTGTTGTGCAAAAGAAACTTTGAGAACAACAACTAAAATTAGCAGAGTAGAGATTTTTTTCATAGGCTTTTAGAGTTAGAGTGTAATCAAATATAACGACTTTAAAGGATAAATTTTCTCAATTATAAAAAATTGCGGCAAAAAAATTAATCGTGCAAAAGGTTCAGTACTTCATGACAAAAGAAACACGGATAAAAAAGCGGAATGGTTTACAGTAATTTTAAATTTTCTGATCAAAATACAATTAAGCGAAAACATGAAACAGGAATGGAGAAAAGACCCTGTTCTGAATCAGATGAAATGTAGCGGGGCTGACAACTGGTAATACAATAATTTTAAAGGCTTTACATGAGCACCCTGACCTAGTTTTCAGCATAAAATTGGCTATATTTGCCCGAAATATTTCGATTGCCTGAAAAATGAATAAAATAGAAGTCTACCACCCTAAAAATAAAATCAGAATTGTTACTGCAGCATCTTTGTTCGATGGACATGATGCAGCGATCAATATTATGCGCCGGATCATTCAATCCAGTGGTGCAGAAGTGATCCATCTTGGACATGACAGAAGTGTACTTGATGTTGTAGACTGCGCTATTCAGGAGGATGTTCAGGCGATAGCTATGACCTCTTATCAGGGCGGACACGTTGAATACTTTAAATATATGCACGACCTGCTCAAAGAAAAAGGTTGTGGACATATAAAAATTTTCGGAGGTGGTGGCGGAGTAATTCTTCCTGAAGAAATCAAGGAATTGCAGGAATATGGAATTACAAGAATTTATTCTCCTGATGATGGCCGTTCAATGGGTTTGCAGGGAATGATCAATGATATGTTGCAAAAATGTGATTTCCCTACGGGAATGAACATGAACGGCGAAGTTGACCATCTGACTAAAAAGAACCCAAAAGCAATTGCAAAACTAATTTCATGCGCGGAGAACAATGAAAATGAATTTGCAGAGATCAGAAAAAAGATCCATTCAATTACTGAAACAAAAAGTATTGCGCAAGTCCCTGTTCTTGGAATAACCGGTACCGGCGGTGCAGGAAAATCTTCATTGGTAGACGAACTCGTTCGTCGTTTTCTCAT
>JBMQEM010000203.1:0-12558 GCA_049363815.1 Bacteroidota bacterium | reverse complement strand
TCGTGCAGGTTGACAGTTTTGTGCTCCGAAATCGCCAACTTCTTAAACCCGCAAACCGTTGCGGGCTATGAATGAGAACAACTTCGACTGACGAACTAATGCTCAAAAAAGTAAGAATCAACGCAGATTTAATTACAGACTGGAACTCATTCCATGAGATTTTTAAAATGACTTTTGGATTTCCCGACTTCTATGGTCGAAATATGGATGCGTGGATTGACTGCATGACTGAGATTGATGACAGAGAAAGTGGAATGACAAAAGTTTGGATAAACAATACGGATACCTTAATTATTGAGTTAGTAAATAGTTCCAGTTTTAAAGAATGGTGTAGTGACATTTATTTAGCACTCCTGGAATGTTCTGCTTTTGTGAATTACAGAAAGATTGAGAGTAACAAACAAGCGATGATTGCAATAGCACTTGACTAATGCTAATGCCATGAAAATAAAATGGTAGAAATTTAAACTGAATCTCTTTTTCCATGAAATAAATATCGTATCGGTATAAATTAGTTACAATAGATAGTTATTATTTGTTTTCAACTATATTTGTTATATACTCAACAAGCACACCACCACTAATTAAATACTCTCTGTTTTTCTCCCTTTTCTCCGTGTTTTAATTTCAAGCCCGTGATCTTATTGTGTTAGTGTTCTTGTGTTAAATTGTTCAAAACAAGTACACCCATAAAAAAAACGGGTAAGAAAAGTTCTCCTCTCCTACCCGCTTTTTCTATTTTAAGCAATTCGAAATTTATTCTCCAACAACGATCCGCTTCACGATCCGCGTTTCGTTGATGTTCATTTCAACGAAGTAAACTCCTTTGCTGATATGTAAGGCATCGACAGGAATAACTATTTCATGATTACCTGCGGCTTGTTTTGGAGTGAGATCTTCTTTGATCAGTTTTCCGGTTACATCCAGAATACGGATCTCTACGTCTGAACTTTCGTCAAGTGTATAGTTGATGTTCAGTTCGCTGATGACAGGATTCGGGAAGATACCTAACTTGAAAGTTTCTTCCACTTTCGCAGGTCTTGCAACTCTGAATCCGTTGACCCAGCATCCGTGAATCGGTGATGCATTGGCTGCATTTCCTGAATGCTGAAGACCATACATATCTTCAATTGTTCTCAATACATTGTAATGATTGATACCTGTTGAGATCGTGCCTTGCGTTACCATTTGTCCTGAGAAGATGGTTGGAATTCTGTTTCCACTTGCACTGTTGTCTTCATCGAATGTAACGATCAACAAACTGTTATGTGTTTTTGCCCATTGAGCATACGGATAGATCTTTGAATAGAACCAGTTGTCACCTGTTGTGATCGCTGAATTACCACTGCCATCGTGCATACTGTTATTCATATCCGGACAAACAAATGATACCGTTGGCAGAGTTGAATAATCACTAGGGAAAGAAGTAAATGGCAGATTCAGGGATGCCGGAACCTGGTTTGTTCCTGTTCCAACCCAGTTAGCAACAGGATTATGTTTACGAGCGTAGGTACCGCTGACATCACCATCGTAACCTATACTAGGCATACCGTCGGCAAACGACTTGAAGGTTAAACCTGCCTGAAGAACTGCAGCAGCCAAATTCATTGTATTGAATTTAGAAGATGGTTTCACATTATTGGTAACGCCCTGATTGCTTCCTGAGAACAGGTGCAACCAGTTTGGCTGACTTGGATGTGTAATGGCATAGGATTCTGTAAATACTGTTGTATTGGCTTCCTGAGCAAATGCATTGATGCGAGGAGCTGCAGAATTTCCGATGATCTGTGAGTAAGCATGATTCTCGAATACAACGATCACAACGTGATCAGGAACCGGTAGTGCTGTTGTACCACCATTCGACAAAGTCGTAAATCCATAAGAAGCACTGAATGCACTCGATCCGCTTGCACAAACTGATTGTACCTGGAATTCATATGCTGAACCTGCCGATAAACCTGCAATGCTTTCAGATAGATTGGTAGATGTTGCAGTGGTCCATGTTGAAGAACTTGTCGTTTTATATCTGACCACATAAGATGTAGCAGAACTGCTAGCTGCCCAAAGGAGAGAAGCTGATGATGTTGTTATTGCTGAAACGCTCAATCCATCCGGGATACCGCATGCACTTGAACCTACAGTCGTCATGAAAAGAACAGAAGCAGAATAATCACCTGAACCGGCAGCACAAATAGTTTGTACCTGGAATTCATATTGAGATCCTGCGCTTAGTCCTGTTACAGTTTCTGATGTATTTGAAGAAGCTGCTGTGATCCATGTAGAAGTACTTGTTTTCTTATATCTGACATTGTACGAACTGGCACCGCTGGCACCTATCCATTCAAATGATGCTGTTGTAGAAGCAACACTCACAACTGTAAGTCCTGTTGGAATTGCACAGATACTACCTGAAGCAGTTGTTGCAAAGATCCCTGATGCAGAGAACGTACTTGTTCCACCTGAACAAATTGTCTGCACCTGAAACTCATACCATGTTGAAGCAGCCAGTCCGCTAAGATTTGCAGAATTGGTAGTTGCATTGACAGTATTCCAAGCATTCGTAGAATTCCGGACTTTGTATTGAACATTGTAGCCCGAACTTCCGCCGATAGCTTTCCACCCTACTGTACAAGAGCTGGATGTTTTATTTGTTGATGTAAATTTGCTTACGTCAGGAATTGCACATGACGTACCTGACGTTGTAAAAGTAACTGTCCCGGAATACGAACTGTTACCACCTGAACAGATCGTCTGAACCTGATATTGATAAGAAGTCGCAGCAGATAATCCTGTAAGCGCTTTTGAGTTAGACAAAGTAGTTACAGTAGTCCATGTACTGGCGCCACTTACCCTATACTGTACATTATAACCGTTTGAGCCACTTACATCTCCCCATTGAAGTGTAGCTCCCGAAGTAGTAACAGAAGTAGCACTGAATGTTGAAGCCGAAGGAACACCGCATGTAAATGCAGCTGTAGTAAACACTCCGCTTGCAGAAAATGCACTGGTTCCACCTGAGCAAATGGTCTGAACCTGGAATTCATATTTTGTATTTGCTAACAGACCTGTTAAATTCAAAGTTGCTGCTGTTGCAGCAAGGTTTGTCCATGCACCGGTTGAATTATAAACTTTATATCTTACATTATATCCTGCAGAACCTGAAATAGCAGTCCAGTAGATCGTAGCTGAAGAACTTGTTTTGTTGATCGTTCCGAAATAATATACGTCCGGTGTATTGCAATTCACGCCTGCAGTAGTGAAAGTAGTCAAACCGGCATAGCTGCTTGAAGAACCGCTGCAGACAGTTTTTACTTGAAATTCATAACCTGTATTCTGAATCAATCCTGAGATATCTTTTGAATTAGTAGTAGACGAAGTTGTAGTCCAGGATGATGTTCCCGTTCTTCTGTAACGTAAGCTATAGCTACTCGCACCGGTAACAACACCCCATGTTAAACGGGCACTGGTAGCAGTGATAGCGGTTGTTGAAACCATTGTCGGTATTCCGCAGGCAGCTGCCTGAGTCTGGAAAGATGCAGCATTTGTGAAAGCACTGACAGAACCATAACCTTGAGCTTGTACTCTGAAATTATAAGACGTTGCCGGTTCCAATCCTGTAAGTGTTGTTGTATTTGAGCCTGAAGTTTCAGTTGTCCAGGAATTAGAACCTGAACGTGCATATTGTACAGTATAATTTACCGCACCGGCAACGGGATTCCAGTTTATTGTAGCATCTGATGATCCAATAAGAGAAGTTGAAATTCCGTCAGGGGCAGCGCAGGTAGAATTTGCAGAAGTTGAAAAAGATACTTTCGGGCTCCAGGCACTTTGACCTGAAGAATTACATTTTGTCTGTACCTGATATTGATAAGAAGCCGATGGAGTTAGTCCTGAAATGATTTTTGTATTTGTTGCGGAAGAATCATTGGTCCAGGCAGAAGAACCTGCAACTCTGTATTTAATTTTGTAATAATTTATTCCTGTCTGCGCTCTCCAGTTTAACTGAACACTGGTTGAACTCATTGAAACTGCTGAAAGATTATCCGGCGCTGTGCATGAACTTCCTGTGTGAAAAAATTCTGAGGCAGAATAAGCGGTGCGTCCTGCACTTGAATTTGCACTGACCTGATATTCATATTCTGTATCTGCGTTAAGATTTTCTATGAAGGTAGAAGTCAGAATAGTTGAAGTTGTCGACCAGACTGCAGTTCCTACCGGTCGGTAGCGGATCGTATAATCTGTAGCATTCTGTACTCCGTTCCAATTAAGGGTGGCGGCATTTGATGAAACAGAATTTTCCGGTACATAAGAAGAATGACTTCCTGACTGAGCAAAATTTGAATTAATATTTAATAATAAAAACACTTGAAGGATCAAGGCTAATCGCAGAGTAAGATTTTTTTTCATCTTTCTTTTGTTATTATGGTTGTTGCTGAAATCTTAGTAGCAAACTAATTTTATTAAATGATAAACGCAGTTCTTTTCATCTAATATTTTTCAGCATAAATAATTTATTAGTGCAAATACGCAAACAATTCAGGAGTAAAAATGGATTTACAGATCCCTTCATTTTAGACACTAAATTGACAACTGTTATATCGAAATGCCAAAAATCTGTGCCACCTTCTGAGAACCAATACTTAAGCCCTGATTTTCGGCCAAAAAACGCTGCTGTTTTTAGTGTTTTCGATATACTCGACCTGATAAATTTCACCTTTTCTCCAAAATCCGAGACGGATTTTCTTCTAAAAAAATCAAGTCAGACCCATGAAACATCAATAAACAGTGGACTTTCCGAGCACTGACTAATTTTCCCCTCAACAAAATAAGAATTATTTTCATTCAAAAAATCAATCAAAAAAAAATATTTACAGTATTTAAAAACACTCTCAGAAATAATTTTTTTTGTGAATGAATTGCCTCAGAATTCATCCTGAAAAAAAATATCCTGAATTAAATAGAGGAATTATTTAAATAATGAAGTGTAATTTATTAAGCGTGCTGTAGCATGAAAATAAAAATTAAAAAATAACACGGAGAAAGAGGAGAAAAAATTGGAGAAAAAGGAGAATGATCTCTTCTCTTTTTCTCCTCTTGCTCGATGTTAATTCCTTTTCGTCGGTACCCACACTCCACTTTTTATCCCTCTTCTGAAATCGAAATATCCTTTGATCAACGCTAAATTCATATAGGAGAAATAAGCAATGAACCGTATAAATTTAAAATGCAAACCGATCTTCTTCAGAAATAGATCAAGCAATGGAGAAAGCAGCAGGAAAATTTCTCCGGAAAATAGTATCAGAAAAATCTTCCCTGAAGGAATCAAAAAAAACAAGCAGATCAACGATGAAAGAAGAAACAATGGCGTTATCCACCTGATCAGTTTATGACTGATAAAACAAAAGCCTGCCATCGAAAACGGATTCAAAAGAAACGTACTGAATCTTGAAAGATTCTGAAAATTTCCGGAAGAGATCCTTGCTTTACGACGGAATTCAACTTTCATTTCATTTGGAACATCTTCATAACAAATTGCCGAAAGTTCATTTCTGCATTTGAAACCTTTCTCCAGGATCTTCATTGAAATATAGAAATCATCGACCATTGAATCGGCAGGTACTTTTTCAAAAAGTTCTTTCCGGATCATATAACAGCCGCCGAAAGGTCCCATCATGGTTCCCCAAAGTAATCCTTCGTGATATTTTATCAGGTTCTCTCTCTGAATATATGATTTTTCCTGCATGGAGATTCCATCTTTACGCATACCTACATTTAAGATGTTGGCCCCGACAAGTCCTACAGATGATTCCGAAAAATGCCTGAACAGTTTTGCTATCGTATTTTTTTCAAAATACACATTAGCATCAGTCAGGATCACAAATGGAAATTTTGCATGTTCCATCAGGTCATTGATCACAGACGGCTTACCACGTCTTTCATTAAATTTGAAGAGACGAAGTCTGCTTTCCTTTTCCATCAATTCATTTACAATACCAATGGTACCATCAGTGGAGCTATCGGAACCGATCAGGATCTCAATTTTGTCAGCCGGATAATCTGTATCAAAAACCGATCTGATCTTCTCCCTGATAACACTTTCTTCATTATAAGCTGAGATCAGAACTGATACACCTTCAGGACGATCAAGTTCATTGAACTGAAAAGATCGTCCCTTTGCAAGGATCCGGAGGATCAATGGAAACAGTACATAAGAATAGAAAACGATAAAGACGCTGAAACAAAATATCGCAAACAGAACTACTGAAATCATTGAATTGGTCAAGGGGGTTTATTAGCAAATTTCAGCTCAAAAAAGCACAAATAAATCCATCTGCACAAGTCTTTGTCATTTGATTGTTAAACTTCCTCAATTGATGAAACCTGCTATGAAGTGCAATGTATTTTATGTAATTTTAGCATTAGTCTGCAAGCAAAGTTAACGAATGCCGACCTCTAATTAATACCAGATGAAAAAGTTATTTACCCTCCTATTCATTTCATTTTCAGCACTTCAGTTCAGCCATGCTCAACTGACAGCATTTATGAGTTACGGGACTTTCGATAATCCCGATGGCTCGCCTTATCTGGAAACGTATCTGAAAGTACTTGCAGGAAGTTCTAAACTGGCTGAATTGCCTTCCGGCAAACTTCAAAGTAAGATCGAAGTGAAATGGATCTTTAAATCAGGTGATAAGATCGTACATTTTGAAAAGTATAATTTGCTGAGTCCGGAGATCGATAAGACGGATTCCGTTATCCCGGATTTCATCAATCAGCAGCGGATCAATCTGGCTAACGGTGTATATACTGTTGAACTTACTCTTAAAGACCTGAACACATCAAATAAAGAACACAATGTAAGTCAGGAGATCAAAATTGATTACACGAAAGAAAAAGTCATGATCTCCGATATTGAGTTGCTGGAATCTTTCGCACCAACCTCAACAGCGAATATGTATAGTAAGAACGGATATGATCTCATTCCATATGCAGGAAATTTCTATCCGAGCGAAATAACCAAACTAAGATTCTATGCTGAAATATACAATACACTTAGTACTAATAATGATCCTTTCATTGTACGGTATTATATTTCTGACAGCAACAACGATAAAATTCTTGATGATCTTTATCTACTGAAAAAACAAAATGCACAGAAAGTAAATATGGTGCTTGCAGAATTTCCAATCGAAAATTTACCTGATGGAAATTATGATGTGAATATCGAAGTGATCAGCAAAGAGAATAAACTGCTTGCCTTTACACACATGCTTTTTCAGCGATCGAACAAGATCCGTCAGCCGGTAGTGACGAAAGACTTCGATAACATTGATATCACCAATACTTTTGTGTCGAACATTACCAATCCTGACACCCTGGTTTATCTTATCGACGTGCTTTATCCGATCTCCAATTCTCAGGAATTAAACATCGAAACAAATCAGATGGATCTGAGGGATGTGAGATCAATGCAGCGGTTTCTATACTATTTCTGGAGTAAGCGCAATCCGCAAAATCCGCAATTGGCCTGGGAAGAATATATGGTACAGGTTATGAAAGTCAATAATTCATATGCAGCTCTCAATTCACGCGGATATCAGACCGACCGGGGTCGTGTTTACCTTCAGTACGGACCGCCATCAACTGAACCGGTGGTTGTAAATAATGACCCTGAATCGTATCCTTATGAGATCTGGCATTATTATAAAATTGAACATCAGACAAACAAGAAATTTGTTTTCTATTCGCCGGATATGGTTACCAGAAATTACAAGTTACTCCACTCTGACCTGAGTACAGAGATTCATAATGATCGTTGGGAATTAGTGCTCAGAAGAAAGGATCAGTTTTTACCGGACATGGATGCCAAACAGTTCCCATCTAATTTTGGTAATCAGACCAAGGAGAACTTTAAAAACTAGCAGGGTGACAGGCTTCACTTTTTTCTCTTATTTTTACGGCATTCCTTCCCGGACTTTTTCGGTCGGAATTTAATTATGACACCAAAGGTCGCTGTGGTCATTCTGAACTGGAATGGCAGTAAATTATTACAGGAATTTCTCCCCAGTGTCATTCGACATAGCGAATCAGTGGCTGAAGTGATTGTTGCCGACAATGGCAGTACCGATAATTCCATTGAAGTTTTAACCACCCTGTTTCCTTCCGTCAGAATCATAAGAAATGCAGTCAACAAAGGTTTTACAGGCGGTTATAATGAAGCCTTGAAATATGTGACTGCGGAGTATTTTGTTTTACTCAACAGCGACGTTGAAGTGACAGCCAACTGGATCGAACCGATCATTTCCATGATGGATGCCGATAAGAAGATCGGTGCCTGCCAGCCCAAGGTCTTGAGTTACCATCAGAAGGACAAATTCGAATATGCTGGTGCCGGTGGCGGGTTTATAGATCATCTGGGTTATCCCTTTTGCCGGGGCCGGATCTTCAATGATCTGGAATCGGACCATCATCAGTACGACGACACCATTCCTGTTTTCTGGGCTACCGGGGCATGTATGTTTGTCAGGGCTGAAGTTTACAGGTTACTGGGTGGACTTGACGAGCAATTCTTTGCTCATATGGAAGAAATTGACCTTTGCTGGCGAATGCAACTGAAAGGATATTCCGTTTACTATTGTGGGCAATCGACAATTTACCATGTAGGGGGTGGAACGTTGGCTAAAAACAATCCAAGAAAGACCTATTTGAATTTCAGGAACAATCTTTTAATGATCTATAAAAACGCAGGAAAACAACGTTCGTCAATTTTACTTAAAAGGAGGTTTTTTGACCTGATCGCAGCGATAAAATTCCTGATCACTAATGGAAAAGAAGATGCATTGGCAGTATTGAAGGCTCACAGGGACTTCCGGAAAATGCGGGTGAATTATCCTGACGAATCTCATCAAACCTCGCCATTGACGCGACCTTTAACAATTTATAAACGCAGCCTGCTGTGGGATTATTATCTTTGCAACCGCAGAAAGTTTGCCGCTCTGCCGAAAAACGACTGATAATTGGAGGCTTTTAAATGTAAGAAATTGAGGCTATTAGTAATAACATTTTAGCCATCAAACACTATAATTAGAATGGATTTCAGTGTCAAAAACGACCTGATTTTTTAGTATGGCCATAGAAAGTGTAGATATTTTAATTCAACGCGCCCGTGTTTTACGGAGCAGAAATGTCAATCAGGCAATGTCATTGCTTGAAGATGCTCTTTCTATTGCACAGCAAGCCAATTACAAAAGCGGCATGGCTGCGATCATTCAGGAAAAAGCTTCCTGTTATCTGATCAACAAGAATTACAAGCAATCTATCAGTGCCTTTAACGAAGCGATTTTATTTTTCCGCGATCTTGATGACCGTCAGAGCGAATTGAATTGTCTGACTGAGATCAGTTCTATCTATTTCAAACTGGGTGATTGTCCGAGTGCATTGAATTATATCCTCCAGAGTCTGAAGATCAATACAGATCTTGGTGACTCGGAAGGAATTGCACATTGCTACAACGAATTAGGAAAACTATATATCTATTTGCAGGAATATGAAAATGCAGTAGATCATTTCAAAAAAGCATTGAAGATCTTTGAAGGATTAAAGAACAAAACCGAAATGGTGAATTCTTTTTTCCTGTTGGGAAATGCTTTCAACTGGCTCGACGATTATGACAAAGCACTTTATTATTTATTGCGCGCCGGAAATCAGATCGATCAGGTTCCGGATATAGATGTAAAAGCAAAGACACTTGGTAGTCTTGCGATACTGTATACGAAGCTGAAAGAATATGATAAGTCATTGAATTATTTCAATGATGCACTCAGTGTTGCTAACGAAGGGGCCTCTCCTATTGTAAGTGCACAGTTGAAGAAAAGTCTGGGAAATCTGTATATCGATCTGACGCAATATGACAAAGCGATTGAGGTATTGAACAGCGCTCTGGAAATTGCACAAAGTTCACCTATGGAAGCCCAGTTGATAAAGATCCATCAATTCTTGTCAACGGCTTATGAGAAAATTGGAAATATTGATTCAGCATTCGATCATTACAAAAAATATTTTGAGCTCGATAAAAAACTGACTTCGGAAGAGATCAGTTTAAAAACAAAGGCGCTGCATATTAAATACGATCTGGAAGAGTTGAAGAAACAAAAAGAAATCGCAGAACTTTCAGATAAATTAAAAGAACAATTTTTGGCAAATGTCAGTCATGAGATCAGGACACCGATGAATGGAGTTCTGGGAATGGCACATTTATTAAGCAAAACAGATCCAACACGGGAACAACTCGAATACATTGATGCAATAAAATTGTCGGCGAATAATCTGATGGTCATCATCAACGACATTTTAGATTTCTCGAAGATCAATGCCGGAAAAATTGAATTTTCCGAAAATGAATTTCATTTCAGAAATCTCATCAAAGGAATTATTCAGATCCTGCAGGTAAAAGCAGATGAGAAACAAATTCAACTGGGTTGTACTATCGATTATAATCTGAAAGATAAATTAGTCGGCGACCCTATTCGATTGAATCAAATCCTCGTTAATCTGCTTGGAAATTCATTGAAGTTTACTGAAAAAGGAAAAGTGAGTCTGGATATCCGTTTGCTTGAACAAAAGGATAATGTCTGCAGGATAAGAATGAAAGTAACAGATACCGGAATTGGTATTCCTGATAATAAGCTCACAACAATTTTCGAAAGTTTCGAGCAGGCAGATAATAATAAAAGACGATACGAAGGTACCGGACTTGGTCTTACGATTGTAAAGCAATTGGTAGAATTACAAGGAGGAAGTATTACAGTAAAGAGTCGTGTGAACGAGGGTTCGGAATTTTCCGTTGACTTATCATTCCGGCTTGGAAAGAATGAAGTTGCTCCTGAGAACATTCAGCGATTGGAAGAGATTCAGCCCGGTGATTATTCGCATGTGTCGGTATTGATCGTTGAGGACAATAAAGTAAATCAGCTATTGATAAAGAATATGCTGAAGAAGTTCGGCTTTGAAAATCTGGATACATCAGTGAACGGCAGAAATGCATTGGAAAAACTCCGTGTGAATTCCTACGATGTAATTTTGATGGATATACAGATGCCGGAAATGGATGGCTATGAAATTACCAGAGAGATCCGCCTCCGCCTCCGCAAAGAAATGCGGAATGTACCTGTGATCGCCATCACAGCCGACGCTTCCGAAAAGGAAAAGGCGAAAGCCAAAGAAGCCGGCATGGACGATTATGTTGTTAAGCCTTATACTCCGGAAGAACTGTTTTCTGTTCTTTTAAAATATGTTCAGCCCGGTCCGAGAAAAGAGCAAGGTAAAATTGAAAGTCCTGCTTCCCGTTTCAAAGAGCCCGGAATGAATCTTGACTTTCTGGATAAGTTCACCGGAGGTGATATGGATCTGGCGGTACAGTTAATTGAAATTTTCATCAAGCAGGCACCTGAAGCAATACAAAAGATCGAAGCAGCACTTTTAACATCGAACTGGAAAGAAGTTCATGCTGTGGCGCATAAGATAAAATCAAGCGTTGCTATTTTTGAGTTGAGTGAGGTTAAGAAAATCATTACAAATATCGAAGAGTATGCGCGTGATCGCGAGCATCTGGATCTGATACCACGATTATTTTCCGAATTCCGTGAAGGAATCAGAATTGCAATCAGGGATTTAACTGCTGAATTAAAGAAAATTAAAAACAACGTTAATAAGTGATTTTCTTGAGATCAAAACTTTTTTAAACAAAATAAGGATTGCAAAGATCTTTTCGGTTTCAACTTTACCGTTTCATAATTGAACTTAATATAATATTCGAAATCTATAACAGACCTTGCTGATAATTGTCTTTTCGATAAAATCTTTTAGTAAAATAAACTTCTTGTTGGAAAAAATAGGCTACTTATACTAACCAATATTACCTATAAAAATAGGTTAAGAGTAAGTCTATATAAGGTAGTTCACAGGTTTAACTTATTGAAAAAACATCTCCCTCCATCGCCAACGTCGTCTCCGGAAAAACTTCTTTAGCTTCATCTAAAAGCGGATAAAGATTTTTATACCGAGCTGAAAAATGCCCGATGATCAATCGCTTTACATTTGCTTTTTTTGCAATCGTTGCAGCCTGTGCTGCTGTTGAATGAAACGTTTCTTTCGCGCGCTCTTCTTTGTCACTTAAAAAAGTTGCTTCATGGTAGAGCAGATCGATTTCATTTACAAAAGGAATGATTCTTTCGTCATAACAAGTATCAGAACAGAATGCATATGAACGTGGTGTTTTCGGATCTGTTGTAAGTTCTGAATTGGCGATCACTTCTCCCCTTTCATCTACATAATCTTTTCCGTTCTTCAATTCCTGATACACATGAATAGGAATATTGAATTTCTGCAAATTTTCTTTCTGAAGTTTTCTGAGTCTTGGTTTCTCTTTGAATAAAAAACCGGTGCATGGAATTCTGTGATTGAGAATGATCGTACTTATTTCAATATCATCGTCGTCGAAAATGACTGCAGGATTTTTTGCATCCAGCATGTGATATACGATAGGAAAACGCAAATTGG
>JBMQEM010000202.1:0-12564 GCA_049363815.1 Bacteroidota bacterium | reverse complement strand
CAAAGTTGGCTTCGTAGTTTGCTACGAAGCCAACTTTGAACTTTGAACTTTGAACATCGAACATAAAACCTGAACTAAAAAGAAACCAAATATAATGTCCAACCACTGGCTCAACCTCACCATCCGTTTTCTTCTTGAACTGACTGCATTATATGTTGTTGGTTACTGGGGATTTTCGCAAGGCGGGGATTTTTCTAAATATGCACTGGCAGTTTTTCTGCCGGTGATCATGGCTGTATGTTGGGCCGTATTCAGATATCCGAATGATCCGAAAAGAAATCCTGTCATCACTGTAAGCGGAAAATTCAGACTTGTACTTGAATTTGTTTTTTTTGCAATTGCAATTCTTGCATTATATGATCTCGGACATTCCGGCAGAGGCGCAGATCTTATATTCATAGTATTACTTCATTATGGCTTTTCATATGACAGGGTTCTTACCTTGTTCCGTGAACAACCGATCAAATTGAAATATTGAAAATGAATTGGATCATCTTAATTATCGCCGGCCTGTTTGAAGTTGGATTTACTACATGTCTTGGCAAAGCAAAAGCTACCTCAGGAGTAATTTCAACTTACTGGCTCATTGGATTTTTTGTGTGTCTGACACTCTCTATGTTTTTACTTTATAAAGCCACACAAACATTACCACTCGGAACAGCCTATGCAGTATGGACGGGAATAGGAGCAGTCGGTACAGCGCTGGTCGGAATTTTATTTTTCAAGGAACCTGCAGATTTTTTACGATTATTTTTTATCAGCACCTTGATCGCTTCGATCGTGGGATTGAAGTTTGTTTCTCATTAGATTTCTTGATTAAGAATCACTGCTGTCCGAAATAAATATTTTCATTTGCAAGTAATTTCCTAAATTCAAGCCAATCCTTCCAATTTTTTCTTTTTTTGTTTGCCCAAAAAAAGAAACAAAAAAAGGGCCCAACGCGCACCAAATCATTTGAAATCTTCGATTATTGGTTACATCCCTGATTCAGCTTTTCAAATGATTTCGCGCAGCGCGTTGACTCCACGCACAAGAACTGCTTTATCTTTGATTTAAAAAGATGTTTGTCAACAGAAAGTGTGGGCTTGGTATAAATTTATTCTTCGAACGCTTGATTTAATGCCGCAATTGTCAACTTAAATTATAAAGTTTGATTTTTAACGGACAGTAGTGATTAAGAACAGGTAATTGCTCTTCACCGGTAAAACTTTATTATTTTTAAAATATAATTCAGGGAAGCAGTTAAACCTAACTGAAATTGTTGAATCTAAATTACCTAACCAAACCTTTATGAGATCTATTCTTACTCTCTGTATCGCTTTCTTATTTTTTTCAAACGCTAAAGCCCAAAACGAAGGCGACAGCATTTTTTATTCGGATCAGATACATGAGATTCAAATAAATTTTAGTCAAGTGTCTTATTGGGATTCACTTGTAAGTTATTTTGCGACTGATAAGTATATGCAAGCTGACATTTTATTCGATGGAAATTTTATTTCAGCAGTAGGAGTGAAGTTCAAGGGGAATTCTTCCTATAACAACCAGAGCCGGAAGAAGTCATTTAAGGTCGACCTGAATGAATTTGTCCCCGGACAGGAGTTAAACGGTCTGAAGAAATTCAACCTGAACAATGGATTCAAGGATCCTTCCTTTCTCAGGGAAAAGATTGCATGTGATTATTACAATGAACAGGGGCTAAATGCACCCCGGTGTACTTTTGCCAAAGTATATCTGAATGGAATTTACTGGGGCTTGTATAATTTTATTGAGGAAGTTGATACAAAACAGTTTCTCAACAAAGAATTCAGTTATTACGATGGAAATATGTTTAAAGGTGATCCAAATGGTGACCTCCGATATATTACCAACCAAGCCTCATCTTATTATCCGAAATACGAATTGCATACGAATGAAACGATCAACGACTGGAGTGATCTTGTTGAATTAATTTCAAAAATAAACAATAGCGGTAGTGCCTTTCAGGATTCTCTTGAATCCATTTTAAATACTGAAACCTTCATAGAACAATGGTGTGCATTGAATTTATTTGTGAATCTGGATTCGTATCTGGGGAGTGGACATAATTATTTTATTTACCATGATACGAATCTTGACAAGTTTGAATGGATAGGTTGGGACTTGAATGAGTCGTTCGGAAGTTTCAGGATGAATCTTTCAGTGAATGCATTGAAGAACCTCAGTTTGTTTTATGTTCCCAGTCCTGCCAACAGCCGGCCATTGATCAATAATATGGTTGCTAATAACTTTTACAGACAACAACTGATTGATAAAGCTTGTCAGTGGTTGCAATATGATTTCAGCAATGCAGCATTGGATGGAAAGATCGATTCAATTGCAAACAGGATCCGGCCGTTTGTCTATGCTGACACCAATAAGTTTTATTCCAATCAGAATTTTGACGATAACTTATTTATGGATGTAACTGTCAATGGTGGAGCAGTGCTCTTTGGCTTAAAGTCATTCATACAGGAAAGAAGAAATTCATTGTTGGCAGAAATTTCTGCTCTAGGTTGTATAACCGGTATAACTTATAATGAAAACCCGAACGTCAACTTTCTTGTTTATCCGAATCCGGTGGAAGAAATGTTTTCCATCAGTGGATTGGAAAATAATATGAAGTATGAGATCGAAGTGTATTCTTCTTCAGGTCAGAAAATAATGCACAGAAATGATTTTTCAGCAAAAGATCACGTCGATTGTTCAGGTTTTTCAGCCGGCATTTATCTGGTTATGATAGACAGAAAATGGATGTCAAAGATTTCAATCGTTGAATAGATTTTACCCTAATGTTATTTCTTCCTGAAATTTGTGGTTTTTCACTGGTATTTTTTGTCATTTGATCTGTTCTTTTTTGTGGTTGAAAAGGCTGTTAATATCGATTAAAACGGCTTTTCAGGCTAAAAACGAAGCTTTTTCATTTGGAAATCCCTCATTTATGATGTATCTTTGAAAGTAAGGCTGAATCCACTTCTGCTTTCAAATCCTAACCCTTAGAATCATTCAACATTCTCCTCATGTTGAACAATCTTAAACGATGAAAAAAACAATTACATTAATCTTTGGTTTACTATTTATTTTTCTGAGCAATACCACATTCGCCCAGATTGATATCCGTACAGTTCGGACTGCAGATATCGATCAAATGAAACTGGATGGTAGGTTAACAGGAAGTGAACAGTATGTAAACTATCAGGCAGATCCAAATCCTACACGTGTAGCAGCCCCTGCTTCCTCAACTCAAAGCATGCCGCCACCGGCATCGGCTTGTAATTGTTGGGTTCCAAGAGATGCTTCATGGCAGGTAGGACAATTTGATGGAAGTGGAGGTAGCGGAGGTCCGGGTGTGGCTCCTGATTATAGAAATGATGATTGGTCAACAGTTAGTTTACCTCTTCCATTTAATTTTTGTTTTTATGGTGCGCAGGTTACAAGTGTTTATTTAAATAACAACGGTAGTGTTTCTATAGGTGCTCCTTATTCAACTTTCACAGCAGATTCATTTCCGAGTAACCAATATACCATGATCGCTCCATTCTGGGGTGATGTAGATACTCGTGGAGCTCTCAGTGGTTTGGTTTATTATCAAATGACTGCGACACACTTAATTGTTCAATGGGAGAACGTTGGTTATTTTGGAACGCATGATGATAAATTAAATACCTTTCAATTGATCATGACCAATGGAGCAGATCCATTGCTTCCGCCAAACTCGAATGTTTCATTTTGTTACAGAGACATGGTCTGGACAACAGGTGATGCCTCAGGAGGTTCCGGAGGTTTTGGTGGAACCCCTGCGACAGTCGGAATCAATCAGGGAAATGGAACGGATTATATTCAGATCGGTCGTTATGATGCTCCGGGTACTGCATACGATGGTCCTTATGGAGCAGCGGATGGAGTTGACATGTTAGATAATCAGCAGTTCATTTTGAATGCTTGTCTTTCAGGAACGAATGTCCCTCCAATTCTAAATTCACAACAAGTCTGTGATACATTAACAATTTGTGAGAACGATACACTATTGATTACCGGAACATTCTTGTCACCGGAGGCAAATCAGATCACAAGCTGTAGTGTAGGATCATTGATGACAGGCTTATCAGTTATACAAAATACTCCGGGAAATACTGTTGACTGGATCGTTCAGGTTATTGGACTATCATCAAATTTAGGAATGAATCAATTTGACCTTGTTGGAACAGATAACGGAACACCTGCACGATCGATCAGAGTGCCGGTTGTAATAAATGTTGTAAATGAACCAACGGCAAGTTTCACATATACTCCTACAGGAACCATCGGTGTAGGTGTACCGGTTACTTTTTCTACAGTTTCGGGTGATACATTACCGGGTGTAACTTATTCATGGGATTTCGGTGACGGATCACCGTTATCATCAGTGAGAGATCCTATTCATTCGTATGCAGTTGGTGGTGTTTATTTTCCAACATTAACTGTTACAAATCCCGGTGGATGTAGCATTACTTATTCTTTGCAAATAGATGTCTTCACATGCGCAGTTGCCGGTCTTGCTGTAAGCAATACATGTGTTGGTTCAACAGCAACGGTAACATACACAGGCGTTGGAATTTCTTCTGCTGTCTATACATGGAACTTCTCAGGTGGTACAGTTTTATCGGGAACAGGAATGGGACCATATACTGTTCAATGGAACACTCCCGGAAATTATCAGGTAGATGTTGCAGTGGATCTGACAGGTTGTTCAACTTCCAATGCTTCGCAAAATATTACAATTCATGATTACCCTGTTGCTGCTTTAACTAGTACGCCTGCTGTTTGCGTAGGCGAAGCAGATGTGATCCAGTATACAGGAACCCTTCCGGGTTCTACATCTCTGACCTGGAATTTTGCCGGTGGAACCGGTGGCGGTTCAGGTCAGGGTCCTTTCAATGTAAGTTGGAATACTGCAGGAAATTATGTTGTACAAACCATAGCTAATAATAATGGTTGTGCTGATACAGTAACTGCAAATATTCTGGTGAATCCGATTCCGAATTCATTGTTCACGGCAACTCCGTCTGTTTGTGCAGGAGATCCTGTAGCAGTAAATTATACAGGTACTGCCGGTGCCGGTGCCAATTATACATGGGATTTCAATGGAGCAACTGTTTCTTCCGGAAGCGGACAAGGTCCGTATGCAATTACATGGAATACGGCCGGTGCATATCAACTTTCTCTGACTGTAACTGAAAACGGATGTAGTTCAACACAGACTCTTCAACCGGTTACGATCAATGCGATTCCAACTGCATCAATAGCTGCTACACCTTCCCTTTGTGTGGGTGCTGCAAATGCAATTTCATTCAATGGAAGTGCAAGTGCCGGTGCAACCTATAACTGGGGATTTGGAACAGGAACAGTTGTTTCAGGTAGTGGTGCAGGGCCTTATTCAGTTCAATGGAATGCAGCTGCAAACGAACAGATCACTTTAACTGTTACGGATGCAGGTTGTTCAAACAGTACGACTTTCAATGTAAATATTAATCCTATTCCGAATTCACCGTTTACATTCACTCCTGCAGTTTGTGTCGGAGATAATGTAACACTGGCATATTCAGGAACCGCTTCCGCAAGCGCAAGCTATGTCTGGAATCTTGATGGCGGTCAGTCTTCAGGTGGAACACAAGGTCCGTTCAATGTGACCTGGAATACACCGGGAACGTATAATGTTTCTCTTACAGTAACAGAGAATGGTTGTACTTCTACTCAGACAATAAATCAGGTTGTCAATAATGCAATCCCTGATGCACAGATTTCTGCCACTCCGGGATTATGTATTGGAGAACAAAATAATATTTCGTTTTCAGGAACAGCAGATCCAACTGCTACATACAACTGGGGCTTTGGTTCAGGAACCGTTAATTCCGGAAGTGGTGCAGGACCTTACAATGTTCAGTGGGCAAATGCCGGAACAGAAACTTTGACATTGACGGTTACTCAAAATGGTTGTACAGATAACACCACTTACAATGTAACAGTAAATGCAATTCCAACATCATTCTTCAGTCTGCCTCCTTCAATTTGTGTTGGGTCTCCTTTCAATGTTAGTTATACAGGAACATCAGGAGCAGGAGCAGGGTTTATCTGGGATTTCGGAACAGCAACTGTGCTTTCCGGTAGTGGTGCCGGACCATATTCTGTTGTAAGTAATACAACAGGAAGTCCTGCAATTTCCCTTGTGGTGGATGACAATGGTTGTGTGTCCCCAACAACAATTCAGAATATTATTATTGCACCGATGCCTGTTGTTCAGGCCGGGTCAGACAATGCTGTATGTTCAGGAACAATATTACCGATAGGTGGACCTG
The DNA here is from genome assembly GCA_049363815.1 of Bacteroidota bacterium. GTDB lineage: Bacteria > Bacteroidota > Bacteroidia > AKYH767-A > 2013-40CM-41-45 > JADKIH01. Next base: position 6,214 of record JBMQEM010000202.1, on the reverse strand, counting down.
CTGAAGCAAATACAGTTTACTCCTGGAGACCAACTTCGGGAATTGATAATCCCGCAGCAAGTAATCCGAATATTACACTTGAAAATACAGGTGCAGGAACTGTTCAGACAACCTATTACATTACTGCTACAAATGCATATGGATGTATCAATGAAGATACAGTAGTACTAGGTGCCCATGCAATTCCTAATGTGGAATACGCGACACCGACTGCTCAGTGTCTTGATGGAAATAACTTTACATTCATTCCTGTTGGAAATACTTTTGCAGGAATTAATTACGCATGGGATTTTGGTGCTGCTTCCGATATTGGTACAAGTTCACTTCAGATTCCTCCTACTGTAAGATATAGTTCTACAGGTTTTCATACAGTAACATTAAATACAACCTATAACGGTTGTCCGGGAATGCCTTTCGTTGACCAGGTTGAAGTTCTGGAAATGCCGGTTGCCGATTTTATTCCTGAGGTCACTTCCGGTTGTGCACCACTACTGGTGCCGTTTACAAACCTTAGCAGTACAAACAGTTCAACCTATCAGTGGAGTTATTCTGATGGGCAAGGAGATGCATTGCAAACACCTAGTCATTTATTTACTGAAGCCGGACAGTATTCTGTTACATTGACTTCATCGACTGCCCGTGGTTGTTCTGCAACAATGATACAATCAAAAATCATTGAAGTGTATCCGATTCCACAGGCTGCTTTCCTTGCAAATCCTGAAATAGCTACGATCTATGAGCCGATCGTTTATTTCCAGAACTTAACAGTGCATGGATCGATCTACCAATGGTCATTCGGCGATAGCACAGGAACAACTCAAACAAGTCCTTATCACACTTATAATGCAGTTGGTGCATACGAGATCATTCTAATGACAGAATCGGATTACGGTTGTAAGGATACAACACGCGGTGTGATCAGGATTGAATACGGTTATAGTTTCTTTGTGCCTTCTGCTTTCACACCAAATGGTGATGGCGTAAACGATTACTTCCAGGGTTATGGGACATTCATCAAGGATTATGAACTAGCAATTTATGATCGTTGGGGAATTGAAGTTTTCAAATCCAATTCGTACGATATTCCATGGGATGGAAAAGTGAACAGGGAAGTTCAGAACGATATATATGTTTACAAGATAAAAGTGAATGACCTGAAAAATGAAAAACACACTTATGTAGGTAAGGTAAGCGTGATCAGGTAAAAAAAATGGTTTATTAACGGAAAGGGGATTTCTTCTGAAGAAAATCCCCTTTTTTTATGTAGGTAAGTTAACTAAGTTTTATTAAAAGAACGATTTTATTACCTTTGGAAAATGCGGAAGGCATTATTATTTATAGCACTATTGAGTAGTATTGGGGTTGCAGGGCAGGAAATTGAAGACAAGGATTTCAATAGTTTCTATAAAGACATTGTTTCAGGTTCAAATGGAATAGTCATTGTCAACTTCTGGGCAACCTGGTGTAAACCTTGTATTGAGGAATTACCGGTGTTTGAAAGGATAAATTCAGAATCCGATTCTCTTTCATTGAAAGTAGTTCTGTTGAATCTTGATTTTAACAGTAAATACAAAAATAGTGTGTCGGAATTTCTTCAGAAAAGAAAGCTTCTTTCAAGAGTAATTCATCTGAATGACACGGATCCGAATAAATGGATAGATAAAGTTGACAAGCAATGGTCAGGCGCTATTCCTTCAACAGTGATTTTTAAGGACGGGATTAAGATCTATTTCAAAGAAGGTCAAGTAACATATGAAGAATTAAATGCGGAAATAAAAAAAGTCATAAAAAAATAACAATGAATATGAAAAAAACAATGGGTATTATAAGTGTGATGGTTTTGATCATGCTGAATAACGTTACAGGACAAGGACTGAAAGTTGGTGATAAAGCACCTGACTTTTCATTGAAAAGTGTCAACGAGCAAAAAATTTCATTGAACAGTCTGAAGGATAATAAAGGTGCAATAGTGATTTTCACTTGTAACCATTGTCCTTTTTCCAAGGCATATGAAGACAGAATTATCACAATTGATAAAACATTCAGGAGTCAAGGATATCCGGTAATAGCTATTAATCCGAATGATCCTGTTTTATCTCCTGAAGATTCTTTTGAAAAAATGCAGGAGCGTTCAAGCGAAAAAGGGTTTCCTTTCGCCTACGTGTACGATGAAACGCAGTCGGTTGCAAAGGCATATGGAGCAACTCGGACCCCTCATGTATATTTGTTGAGGATGGAAGGCGAAAATTATGTTGTTAAATATATAGGTGCCATTGATGACAATGTAGATGAGCCGGAAAACGTAAAAAGCAAGTATCTTGAGGATGCAGTAAATCAATTGATCAATGATGGAAAAGTGGCTTTACAGGAAACAAAAGCCATTGGATGTACCATCAAATGGAAGCAGTAACATGAATTTACCCCAATTCCTTTACAATTCACTGATGATTAAGCCGTAAGGATTAACTTTTGACGTTGTTTTTAAAGGAATTACTCTTAATTTTGACAAAAATATCTCTAACCAAAATAATATGAAAAAGCAATTACTATTTATTGCCTTAGCCCTTTCGAGCATGACCACCTTTGCTCAGTCAGGTGTCTGGGCGCCACAAGCTACCGGTTTCACTCCTGTTTCATCAGGTGTCAGAAACATTTCCGTAGTTGATTCCAACATAGTTTGGATCAGCTCTTATGATGGATCAGGTGGAGCAGCAAACCGTCAGGATTTCTCTATGACAACTAACGGTGGTGATAACTGGACAGCAGGAAACATTCCGGCTCCGGTTTCTCATGACTGGTCAATGATCTATGGACTAAATGCTACAACTGCATGGGCATGTTTCTACAATGCTGTTGCAGGTTCAGGTGGCGGAATCTGGAAAACTACTGATGGTGGTGCTACTTGGGCACAACAAGGTGTAGGTTCAATTTACAATGCAAGTTCATTCCCGAATGTTGTACATTTCTGGGATGATTCAGTTGGTTTCGCAATGGGTGATCCAAATCCGGGAACACAGTACGAGATCTATACAACTGTAGATGGTGGTACAACATGGACTAGAACTCCTGCACTTAACATTCCTGCTGCTACTGCAGGTGAATTCGGAATCGTTGGTCACTACAATGTGATCGGTGATACAGTATGGTTTGATACAAACAAAGGTCGTGTTTACAGATCGATCGACAGAGGTTTAAACTGGACTGTTGCTGCAACCGGATTAGTGGTTCCAACTAATGGAGCAATGGATCAGTGTATGACAGATAACCTGAATGGTATCGGTCGTGTTTATACAGCTACAACAGGTATCAGTACTGCGTACAGCACAGCTGATGGTGGTGATACTTGGACTTCTTTCACTCCAAATGGAAATTTATTTGGCTCTGATATGAAAAGAGTACCGGGAGTACCGGGAATGATGGTAAGTACAGGAGCTGATGCTACGAATGGTTTTACAGGTTCATCTTATTCAACTGATGGCGGATTAAACTGGGTAGACATTGATCTTGGAACACAGCGTTCTGCATTAGGTGTTGCTGATTCTTTAACAATGTGGTCAGGTGGATTTACATTGTCACCAATCGCTGATGGTATCTTCAAATATATTCCTGCAATCGATTGTTCAGATCCTTTGATCAACCCTGGAACTGCAGTTTCAACTGTTCCAACAGTTTGTCCAGGAGAAAATGCTGAATTTACTGCTACAGGTGTTTATGCACCGACTACAGGTGATTTCGCTGGTGTAAGCTGGATCATATCTTCTGATGATATTTCCGGAAGTGCTGACCCAATCGCTGAACCAAGTTTGATCGCTACATACACTTTCTCATTCCCGGCTCCTGCAACAAGTATCCGTACCTTCTCTAATGATGGTACATTGATCGATGGAGCAGCTATTCCTTATGGAATCTACTACTGGACACCGGTTGTATTCGGAAACGCTACTTCAGCAGTTGCTCCGGATCCGGCAGTTTTCTTAGGAGATCTTACTTTAGATCCTTCTTGTACTTTCACTGGTACATCAATTCAGGTTGTTGTTTATGATGGAACAGATCCTTCATGTGTTGCAGGTATTTCTGATATCGACATGCCGCAGATCGCATTATCATCAACTCAACGCGATGCTAATACAATTGCACTTACATTAAATGCAGTTACACAAGGCAAAGCAACTGTAACGATGTTCGATATTTCAGGTCGCTTAGTGAATACACAAACTGTTTACGTTACAAAAGGAACAAATCATGAAATGATCAATGTTGCAACTCTTGCATCAGGTACATACATGATCAAAGCTGAATTCAACGGAACTCAGGCTCAGACTAAAGTTGTGAAGTTCTAATCACAATTTCTGGTAATATTAAAAGTCCCGTCATTTGACGGGACTTTTTTTTTGATCAATTTGTTGGGCATTTTATTAATTTAGAAGTGGATTTTAGAAAGTGTAAATAAATAAAATGAATATAAATTTTCGCGAAGCAAATGTGAATGACATTTCACAAATTCAGGTCATAAGGAATCTGGTAAAAGAAAATGTTCTCTCAGATCCGTCCAGGATAACTGATAGTGATTGTGCAGAATATTTAGCCGGTCGGGGTAAAGGTTGGGTGTGTGAGATCAACGATAAGATTGTTGGTTTTGCAATTGCTGATCTGAAAGAGAAAAACATCTGGGCTTTATTTATGGATCCGTTACATGAACGAAAAGGAATTGGAAAGCGGCTGCATGATATGATGGTTGACTGGTATTTTTCAGAAACTGATCAAGCTGTCTGGCTAAGTACAGATCCGGGGACCAGGGCGGAGGCATTTTATAGAAAAGCAGGATGGAAAGAAATTGGTATTTATGGAAAACAAGAAATTAAATTTGAAATGTCCAGAAATGATTGGTTTGAATTAAAAAGAAACCAACCGTTGAATACACAATTGGCCTATAATAAATGGTCGCAATCGTACGATGAAGTCATCAACAGAACCAGAGACCTAGAGGGTAAAGCGTTACGTGAACTATTATCCGAAAGGAGATTTAATTCTGTTCTGGAAATCGGATGCGGGACAGGAAAAAATACCGTCTGGTTCAAAGATAATTGCAGTTCCATTACTGCAGTTGATCTCTCAGAAGAAATGCTTGGAAAGGCTAAATCAAAGATCAGTTCTGACAATGTTCGTTTCATACAGGCAAATATTAATTCAGAATGGAATTTCGCCGTTGAAAAATTCGACCTGATCACTTTTAGTCTGGTTCTGGAGCACATCAGTGATCTCGGCCATATTTTCAGTCAAGCGTCAGGAAAATTAAATGAAAATGGCATTGTATACGTTGGAGAGCTTCATCCATTCAAACAATATACAGGGAGTAAAGCGAGATTTGAAACGGAGAATGGAATTCAGATTGTGGATTGTTTTAATCATCATATTTCAGATTTTACAGATTCTGCTATGAATGCCGGACTGGAGTTGGAAATATTGAAAGAATATTTTGACGATGATGATAGAAATCAAATACCAAGAATTCTTGCAATTATTTTTAAAAAGAAAAGTAAGTAAGATAATGAGAAAGTGTTTTGCCGGAATTGTATTTGCATTTTTATTCTCAGTGAATTCTATTGCCGGCCAAACCGTAAAGTCAGGAGATCCTGCTTTTGAGAACTATATAGATTCAATATTATGGAGTTCAGAAAATCGCTGGACGGATTATCCAAAAAGTCCACAGCTGACAGAAGAAGTATTGTTTGGCCTAAAGAAGGAATTGCTTTTGGATTCCACGAAATATTATTTTGAAAAGTTGCATTGGATTGACCCTTACCACCAGATTGATTATAAAGGTTCGTTGAATTATTTCGAGAGAAATAACTGCTTGTACTCTCTTTTGGGAATGTCAGTTCACAGCAATCCGGATATAAGGGTGTTCACTATGATGTCAATGAACCAGCGTCTTAAATTGAGAAAGGGAGTTGATCGCAAGATCACATTGACTCAAGAAGATAAAGTAGCTCTTAGATTTTTAATTTATATGTTTGAGTACTATCCAAAATTTATTTCCGGAAGTGAGAACTCTACAATTCATGATATTTACCTTTCTAACATAGCCTGGAATATTGATCTGTTTACAAATGAAAACTTCACTTCCGGAAAGAAAATAATTGAATGGTACAGAAATGAAACCAATTATCAGACTGTTTTAAGAAAATGGAAGGAGCATTTAAAGGAGCAATGA
>JBMQEM010000201.1:0-12604 GCA_049363815.1 Bacteroidota bacterium | reverse complement strand
CCTAGAACAAATTGTCATGATCAGAAAATTATCATTCTTCATTCTTGTATTAACAAGTCTGAATGTCGGTGCGCAAAATCAGAATTGGATTGCGACCGGAATTGATGGAAATACGTATAATATCGATTCCATCGTAAATACAGGAAAAACAGTATTGGTTGATATTAGCGCAAATTGGTGTGCGCCTTGCTGGGATTTTCATATTACCGGTATAATGGAAAAACTTTACCATGAATTCGGTCCGGAGGGAACAAATGATCTCTTCATGATCTTTGTGGATGGCGATCCGGCCAGCAGTATGGCAAATCTTTCCGGGGCCGGTATTACTGCAACGGGTAACTGGATTCAGACTACGCCTTATCCTATCATTGGTCCGTATGGTCAAGGTTCAGCAGTTCAAAGTAATTACGTAATGAATGGCTATCCGACATTGTTTGTGCATTGTCCGGGCTCTACGAATGGAGTTACAATTCCAATGGGTACTACTTACGAAGGTTTTCTTCAGGCCTGGAAAGCACTTTGCCCTGCACCTTTTGATAATGGATCCATTGATGCAACTTTATTTGATACAGAGGACAGACAATTTTGTGACGGCGAACATCCTGTGACCCGGCTATACAATCAGGGTTCTGCGCCGATGACTTCAGCAACTGTAGACGTCAGTGTCAACGGTGCAGTACTTCAAAGTAAAACATGGACAGGAAATCTTGCGACAGATCAAACAGAAGATGTAACATTTGAAAATGTGAATCTGGTTGAAGGTGTGGAATATGAATTCAACGTTTCTGTTCCTTCAGAAACGTATACAACCGGAAATACTCAGGAGGCTACCTTGACTCTTGCGCCGGAAGCACCTGATTTTAATCTGACCCTGGACCTGAATCTTCTCCGAACTTATTCACGCACAACTTGGAAACTTCTGGATACAAATGGTGATACTGTTGCTTCAAGTCCGCCGGGTGTATTTTTAAATAATAATTTTTACACCTATACATGGAATTTAACTCCGAACTCTTGCTATACATTTGTGATCAATACAGATGCCGGTGGTGGAATTTGTTGTGAGTTTGGAAATGGCTATTACAATGTCAGAAGTACTGCAGACTCCCTGAATTCATTTTTATTTGGCGGCGAATTTTATGGATATGAAGAATCAAGATCTTTTCATACTCCGCTCAATCCCGGAATCGACGAATCGAATTCTCAATCCGGTATTCAGGTTTATCCAAATCCGACAAGAGGGAAATTTAAAATTCATTCTATGGAAAATCCGGTGATAAGCTACAGAATCTATAACCTGATGGGTGAAGTGATCGAAGCAGAGATCAATGAGAATGAAATAGACCTTTCATCACAGCCATCAGGAATTTATTTCCTGAGAATGAATACAGGAAAAAGTACAATAGTTAAGAAGATCAACCTAAATAAATAATCACGATGAAAAGAATTCTATATATATGTCTGTTTAGTATAATTATTTCTCCCGCATACAGTCAGGTAACCATTATTCAACCTGATGTAGTAGACGTAGCGAGTATGAAAGTAGTAAATGGAAAAGTGATCTATGGTCACGAAGGAATGTTGCAATGGGAATATGAATTGTGGGCAACTGATGGTACCCCTGCAGGAACAGGATTAGTAAAAGATATTAACCCGAATTATGCAGGCGATCTTTTCAACTGGTCAACTCAATCGAGAACAGATGGACTTCTATATGAGAATCATGTATACAACGACAGACTTTATTTTTATGCCGATGATGGAATTCATGGAATGGAATTATGGGTGAGTGATGCCACGAATGCCGGAACAAATATGTTGTATGAATTTAATCCGGGATTGATGGGCTGGGATTTTACAGATTATAAAGTTCCTGATTTTTGTGAAATGAATAATTTACTTTATATGAATGCCGGTAATCTTGCAAATGGAAATGAACTTTGGGTTACAGATGGAACGACAGGCGGAACGCAGGAAGTTATTGATTTGAATCCGGGAAGTGTTTCATCGAATCCATCTTTCCTGACATTGTATCATGGTAAACTATATTTCACAGCGACAGACGGAATTCATGGCTGGGAACTTTATTGTTCAGACGGAACGCAGGCTGGAACACAACTAGTGAGTGATATGATCCCTGGAATGCGAGGCATATTTGACGATGGAACAGGATCATCATCTATCCACCCACATTTTACTGTGGCCGGCGGACTTCTCTATTTCCAGGGCGATGATGCCGGTGGAATTGGTGTACAACAAAGACACTGGTGGCGGACCGATGGAACTGCAGCAGGAACATTCAGAATTGAAACAACATTGTTTCCATACGATGAGGAAGATGCGGCAGTTGAAATGAATGGAGTATTTTATTTCCAATCGTATGATGGAGGTTTCGGTGGCGAACTTTGGAAAAGTGATGGTACGGTCAATGGAACTACGCAAGTGACGATGAACAATGGATTATTGATCAGACCGGCAATGATGAGTCTCGGAAATTATATTTACTTCAATGGTGCTGATAATGATTCAACAGGATTGGCATATTCAGATGGAACGACGGCAGGCACAGGATGGTCATTCAGTGTGCAGGAGGTAATTCCGTTCATGGTAAAGACTCCGGCGATTTATAATGACAATATTTTTTTTGGTATGGGATGGTATCTTGATGGCGGATGGGATTTGACAACAAGATTGGTGCAGACGAATGGAACGCAAAATGGAACAGTAATATATCCGATCGCCCAACCACGGAGTAAAGTTTTTCCATTGGGGAATGATTTCATATTCTACGGTTCGGATACGATTGTGCGGATAAACGATCCGTTTGATACTTTCATGTTCAGATTGACTCCTGCAGTACTTCCCGGAGAAGCAGGTGTAGGAGTATCAGAGACAAAAAAGAATAAAACAATTTCATGTTACCCGAATCCGGCATCAGACAAGTTCTCTATTCAATCAAATGACTTTGATCTTCGGGATGCAATGGTGAGTATTGTGGATGTCACGGGAAAATTGGTTTATTCAACAAAGCTGGAAGGTGACAATTATTCTTCAGTAAATATTAGTATTCCGGCAACACTCTCCAACGGATTTTATTTGATCGAGATCCGCAACTCCAATCAAGTCATAAGCGAGCAACTGGTAATAAATCGAAATTAATTTGAATGAAGGTTATAGTATATTTTTGATGGAGGGCCGGGAATAGTATCCCGGCTTTTTTTATCTGCGAAATCTGCTGGAAATATTTTATGCGCAATTTTTCTCCAGCAGATCCCGCACATTTATCGCTGATTCTCCGCGTGTACTTTTTTTTGGTAGAAAATTGAAATTAATTTGAATCACGGAAAAGAAAATAACATCATCATAATTTGTCCACCCAAAGAATACAGTTTTGCTGTCCTTGTCTACCTTATGTCCACCTTAAAAACTTGTTATTTGCATAGAATCAAAGGAGATTTGTACAAATAACAAGTAAAGTACACACGCTTCAAAAACCAATCGTTATGAAAAAGATATTACGATCACTCACTCTAATTATGTTGCTGGTCGGTTTCACGCAGACTGCATTTTCTCAATGGATGCAGCGTGAGAACCTCCCCGGAAATGCCCGCACCTTCTCAACCGGTTTTACAATTGACAATACGATCTATGTTATGTGCGGTTATGATGGCTCATTGTTGTATAGTGATGTGTGGGCTTATGATCCGATTTCGGATACTTGGACGCAGAAAGGCGATTTTCCGGGAGGAAACCGGTCGGCGTCAGCGGCATTTACGATTGGTAATAAAGCCTATATGGGAACCGGAAATGATGGTAATGATTACCTGAAGGATTTCTGGGAATATGAGCCGGTAACAGATACATGGACACAACTAGCGGATTTTCCCGGCTTTGAAAGGGAAGAAGCTGTCAGTTTCAGCATTGGTGGTAAAGGTTATATCGGCACCGGACAAACTTTTGTGATCACGCCCAATAGTTCTTTTACAACAACCTATGATGATCTTTATGAATATGATCCAGCAACAAATGTCTGGACACAAAAGGCAAGTCTGCCCGGACCTTCAAGAGCCTATGCAGTTGCAACTGTAATCGGATATAATGCCTACGTTGGTTTAGGTGGTAACGATGATCAGTCTGCTTCGTTCACTGATTTTTATGAATACGATGCAGTCAACGATAGCTGGAATGCAGTAGCATCAATGGGTGGCAGTGGCCGGGCGGATGCAGGAGTTGTTTCGCATGGAAATAACATGTACGTGATCGGTGGAATTAATTTTCCGAGTTTCGCAGGAGTTTCATCTTGCAGGATGTATGATGCAACTACTGATATGTGGACGAATGCACCGGCATTCAATCCCGGGATCATCATTGCGCCTGTTGTGCAGAATGTAAATGGAAGAGTGTTTGCAGGAACGGGCTACTACGGTAATATCGTTCCGAGAAGAGACTGGTGGGAGTTTACTTCTCTTCCGACAGCAATTTCAACCATTGACGAAGAAACATCAATTGTTTTTCCGAATCCATTTTCTGACGAGTTGATCCTGAATTTGCATGGAAAATCAGAAGACAAGGTTATAGAGATTACAGATGTAAGTGGTAAAATTATTTATAAACTTGTGCTTGGAAATTCCCTGAACGATGTTGTGAAAATAAATACAAGTGGTTTTTCCGATGGGATTTATTTTCTGATGATCAAAAATCAATCTGAAGGAGTGATTCAATCGATGAAAGTAATTAAAAATTGAACGAAAGAATGTTTTTAAGACAAGAACACTAAGAAAACGGAATGGTTTTAAATACAAATGGCAACGAAACTCTAAAGACAAACTATAATGGAAATTGAGTTCCGTGACCTTATTGTGCGCTGAGTGTTCTTGTGTTTATTTTCCCCGGATACCCATTAACTCTAAATTGAAACAAAATGAAAAATCAACTACCCGCAATACTTACTGCACTATTAATTTCTGCATTAACACAAAATATATTTGCACAATGGATCCCTGTTTATCAGGATGCCAATACAGAATTCCGCGATGCAGCATTTCCTACAGATAACATTGGATACGTTGCCGCCACCGATACGGGAGGAGCTGTTGTGTTACGGACAAGCGATGGCGGTCTGACATGGGACAAGCGATATATCAACGGCTGGAGTTTCATCGATAAAGTTGCAATGACTGATAGTCTGACCGGTTACCTTATCAAAGGCGGCGCACCTGTGCAGTTGTTGAAGACCACTGATGGATTTGCAACCTACACTATGCACAATCTTGATTCATCATTTGTAGTACAGTCATTGGAATTGGTAAACGATTCAACAGGTTTTTATCTCAACAATGCTACGCGTTTAAGGAAATTCAAGAACAACGGAGCATCTTATTTTCATGTCTTTGACACCTTGTTCGACGGACAGAATCTGCAGTTTGTAAATCCGACTACAGGTTATTTGGACAATGGATCAAAATTATTGAAAACGACTGACGGTGGTTCCAGCTGGAATTTTGCAAACAACAATCTTGGTTTTTATTGTGTTGTATTCAAATTTGTTGATTCGCTGAACGGATATTTTCACGATGGCAGTACGATTTACAAAACCAGTGATGGCGGTATTACTTTTCCGCAGCAATACAATTTTACCTATCCAACGACATTTGCTGTAAATGGAAATTTCTGTATGGTAGCAAATGCATATGGTGATGTTGCCTATACAACTGATAATGCACAGACATGGCAGACAGAAACAACAGGCATCAATTGGGTTGCAACAGAATCCTATATTCTGAAAAACTCACCTGATGGTTCATTGTATTTGTTCAGCCAGTTCTGCGGTGAGATCAGGAAGAGGCAGCCGGTGATTGCAGGAGTGAATGAGTATGCTGATGAAAAAAGTTTTTCAGTTTATCCGAATCCGGCTTCAGACATGGTCACATTTTCTTCTAATGGATTTGAACTTTCAGGAGCAAAAATTCGAATAATTGATGTTACAGGGAAACTTGTTTTTTCTCAGATATCAGATAATTACTTTTCAGCAACTGTTGAAATCCCGGATTTGATTTCTGATGGATTTTATTTGCTGGAGATCGAAAACCCGAAGCAACGTGTGAATAAACGGTTGTTAATTCAGCGAAATAATTAAAGTGTTAAGCCGGAATTTGTTTCCGGCTTTTTTTATGAGTAGGTTTTGGGAGATAAGAGGAATCTGAGGACGGATTTATTTTTTAGCAGAAGCCTGAACAGCGGTTGAAAAACGTCAATAAAAGCAATTGAGACTACAGAATATAATAAGATTAATATCCATACCTGAAATAATAATATTTAGTTTTTCATTTCTTGGTTTTATTTATTCTCTGTACTATTTGGAAGGACTGAAATTTATTTCAGCAATCTCTATTTTAATTTTTTTACATCTTACAAATCAATTTTTGAAATCGTATTTTTTTGTTAAGATAATAAACAAGTGTAAGTATCCTTTTGAATTGAATTCTTTAATTGAACAAATCGGCATTGGAAAAAGAATAATGATTCAACAAATCACATTTCGCAAAGAATCAATTAAAAACAGGGGAAGTGAAACGCAAGAATTTTTGAAATATAATTTCTTAACTCCTGAAATTTGGGAGAATTCAACACGAAATTTAACGGGCATTATTATTTCACTTATCATTTTATTATTGTGTTGGTTTTTTTACTTAAATAAGTACTTTGATCAAATTCAAAATCAATGGGCAATTGGGCTTACTGCTTTATTTTTTATTATTATTGCTTTTACTTATAGAGCTATAAAACTTAGAAGCAAAAGCAATAAGCCAGAACCGGTAATTATATTTACCGAAAGTGAGTTTATTTTTTATTCAAAGAAAGTAAAATGGTCACTAATCAATGATTGGAACTTAGTATCCGGACGCGAATATAGTCGAGGGAAAATAATTATTGGTTATCAAGATAGTAATCGACGAAAGGAATTGATTGCTGAATTAGATAATCTAAATGTGAAGCGCATGGACATGTTATTATTATTAGCCCATTTTAAATTTAAGTTCGGTGATTTAGAAAATTAAAGAGAAAGTGCATATGTCACGTACTATTTTTTACTTTTAATCCAGTCTATGATGAAGAAATTACTACTTATACTTTTTGCAACAATTACATTCAACGTTAATGCTCAAACATTGGTTGACACAAGCAAAGTATGGAATGTAGTCACATGTTTAAATTTTGGCGGTTGCGGAACAGCTGTTTTGAGTTTTGATGGAGACACCACAATCGGAACCTTTCAATATAAAAAGTTGACCGTGAATAGAGATTCAGGCAGCGTCGGTCCTTATTATCCGATTGCTGCGAGGGAAGACACCTTAACAAAACAAATTTTCTTTTATGAAAATGGTGAATATCTTGCATATGACTTTTCACTAAATCAAGGAGATACTTTCACAACAAGCATGAATGGGTGTAATTTGCAAATGATCGTTGACTCAGTAGATACTGTTAGTCTTTTAAATGGAGAGTTGCGTAAGAGGATGTATCTCTCCAATTTTGGACAGGAAATATGGATAGAAGGGGTTGGAAGTTTATTTGGACTAACCTATGTAGGTGCCGGTACCTGTACAATTGATATTTATCCGCAATTAATATGCTTCAAAGAAGATGATACTCTGAAATACCAGAATCCGAATTTTACAAATTGTTTTTACAATACTTTAGGAATACAAGAATTGGATAGCAAAAGTAATTTTAAAGTGATCCCAAATCCCTTCACTGAAACATCAACGCTAATTTTTGAGAACCGGATCAGTGAAAACGATGTTCTGAAAATATTTAATTTACAGGGAAAAGTTATTGAGGAATATTTGAATATAAATGGCAATGAAATAAGCATTGACAGGGATAGAATGCAAAGTGGAATTTATTTCTTTCAGCTTATGAATGAAAAGCGAATACACTCTACGGGTAGTTTAATTATTAACTGAACAATTCGAAAGATCGATCAAATGAATAAAATAAAAACGAAGAGAATCTTATTTCTTGCATTGGTGTTAATGTCGCTGAATGCTAAAGCACAATGGACAGCTATTTGTAATTCAGGCAATGGTTTTGTCGACAATTTTGAAATTTTCAATGGAGAGTTATACGCCACGGGATTTTTCAATACTGTTTGTGGTACAACCTGTAATTATGTTTCGAAATTCAACGGGACAAGCTGGCAAGCAGTAGGAAATGGTTTTTTACATGCAGGACATCATCTGAAGAACATTGATTCTGTACTTTACGGTGTTTCATATCAACCACAAATTGATTCAAACTGGCTATACAAGTTTGATGGAACAGACTTTACTAAATTGGGCGATGGCACTTACTTAACCACTGCTGTTACAGGTTTTTCGCAGACCAACAATCTTTATAATATTATTAAGTACAATGGAAATATTGTGGTTTGCGGAGAGTTTGACAGAGTAGGAAGCAAAAATATTTACGGCATTATGCAATGGAACGGAACTCAATGGGATTCTTTGGGTTCGGGTTTATCAGGTAACATTACAGGAACTGCACCTGTAATGTATCCCCACGATTTATGTATTTTTGGAACTGATTTAATTGTTTCCGGAAACTTCAGACTGGCTGGCGGTCAAACTGTAAACGGAGTTGCAAGATGGGATGGAACACAATGGCATGCGATGGGACAAGGATTCAACAGCGTTGCCTATGCTGTTTGTGAGTTTGATGGCGAACTATATGCAGGCGGTGATTTTACAATGTCCGGAACTAATCAATTACAATATATTGCCAAATGGAATGGAACTGACTGGATAGATCCCGGATTCAGTTTGTTCTATAATAGCCCATCAAACTATTCTTTTATTCATACTCTTAAAGTAATGAACGATAGATTATATATAAGCGGAGGTTTTGACAGAGCATTGTTTGGTTTGGATACAATGCAGTGTCAGGCTGTCGTAGCTTATGATGGAATATCAATTGACACCCTGGGCGGAGGAACAATTGGTAATGAAGTGGAAGCACTGGCAATATACAATGGGTTACTTTACGCAGGAGGTGGACCTAATAACAACAGTAGTTATATCGCAAATTATAGTTTGTCGACGGATATTAAGGATGATACAAAGTTAAGCAAGTTGATCTCTATTTTCCCAAATCCAACGACCGGAGGTTTTTCAATTTCGCAGCCAACTGAAGTAGCTGAGATCTGCATCAGAGATATTTATGGTAAAATGATATATAAAACCCGGACAACTCAAAAGATAACGGACTTTGAACATGACATTAACGGAGTTTATATTGTTTATGTTGAGACAAAAGAAGGAACTTCGGTTCAGAAACTCATTATAAACCGGTAATAGTATCCTGGTCCAGAAGGAATGAAATTTAAAAATTCAGATCAATTAATTAAATAGATACCGTTGGAATTAATCTACCTAAAAAATAAAATTCAACTATGAAAAACTGCAGACTTCTGTTTATTTGTATTTTGTTTTCAATTGCTGCCAATGCTCAGACAACTGTTACTGAGATTCCTTATGGTAATAATAATGTTGCCGGTAATTACATCACGCTCGACGGAGCAAAACTATATTACGAGGTATACGGGAAAGGCGAACCGCTTGTTTTAATTCATGGAAATGGTGGAAACATTGAATACATGAAGCCGCAGATAGAATATTTTTCTAAAAAGTATAAAGTGATCGTGCCGGATTGCAGAGGCAGAGGTAAAAGTGAATTGGGAAATGACAGTCTTACATATGCTCAAATGGCGAAAGACATTTCAGGGATCCTGGATCATTTAAAAATTGACTCTGCATATATTGTTGGCAGGAGTGATGGAGGAATTCTAACCTTGCTTCTTGCGATTGATTTTCCGAAAAAAGTAAAGAAGGCGGTTGCTTTTGCAGCTAATCTTTCACCGGATACAATAGGACTTTATCCATTCAGTTATGAAGAAATAAAAACAGATAGACGGAATGCCGATGAAATGCTGGCTAAAAATGACACAACTAAAAACTGGAAAGTAATTCAGCAGCGTAACCGGATGATGGAATTTCAACCACACATTACTAAAACAGATTTAGGAAAAATAAAATGTCCGGTGTTGGTTATGACGACAGACAGAGATGTAATTCCTGAAGAACATTCACTATTTATTTACAGAAATATTCAGAAAGGGAATTTATGCATTCTTACGGGCGAGAAACATTCAGTGACAAAAAACAATCCCGAACTTTTCAATTCTGTTGTTGCAAAGTATCTGACGGATGAATTTAAAGGAGATGATTTGAGACGATGAGACAGATTTTGATCATTTGCTCTATAAAAAATTAAACAGGTAGAACTCAAAGGTAAAATGGACAACATCAGGGTGTTTCGTTGATCAACACTTTTGTGAAGTGAAAAATTATTTAATACATGGTCAAATGAAATTCGGTATTTCCTTTTGATCACCCATTCCTACTCTCCAATTTCACCATTATATCTTTCGCGATATTCCACCGGCGACATTCCCGTGATCTTCCTGAAAACTTCGCGAAAGGCTTTCTGATCGGAATAGCCGACGTCATACATAACTTCATTTACCGTCTTACGAGTAGATTCGAGGGATTTTTTTGCGGCTTCCATTTTTACCCGTTGAGAATATTCAGTTGGTGTATTGCCGGTAGCTTTGATAAATCGTCTGTCGAAATTTCTTCTGCCAACGGATAGTTTCGTAGTCAACTCTTTGATAGAAATTTTATCGGTAAGATTCTTCTCAAGGATTTCCTGTGCTTTTATTACTACGTCATCACCGTGAAGTTTCTGTCCTGTGAAGATGGCAAATTGTGACTGATTGTTTCTGTCCATTTCAATCTGAAAAACTTTGCTGCAGTAAATAGCAGTTTGCCGGTCGAAGTATTTTTCTACCAGATAAATTAGCAGATTCAAAAATGAGTATGCGCCACCATTTGTATAGATACCATTTTCGTCGGTTATAAGTTTGTCTGCCTTTATATTTACTTTTGGAAACATGGTCCTGAAACTTTCACTTGCTGCCCAATGTGTAGAACAGCTTTTCCCATTAAGTAATCCGCAATCCGCAAGAAGAAATGCACCTGTACAAATTGCTGCAACTTCAGCACCATTCTTATATTGTTTCTCGATCCAACTGATCATCGTTTTGTTTTTCTTCGCAGCACTTTTATAGTCGTGATTAAGCGAAGGAATGATGATCAGGTTTGTCCTCTTAACTTCGGAAATTAAAGTATGTGGTTTTACGGAAAAAAGTTCATTATAGTAGCCGACTTTTTCAGAACTACCGGCAAGTTGAATTGAATACAGATCGTGATCGTTGTTTTGTTGCCAATACCAGTTGGCTCTTGAAAGTATTTTATAAGCACCAATTATACTGCTCAAATTATTGCCTTCGCCGTCGGGGACAAGTATAGTAATGTGTTTCATACGATCAATTCTATTCGTGCAAATCTAGATAATTGTGATGTCCAAAACAACCCGCTAGAATGTCCAAATATCCACCGGACAAAGTCGAAATACGACACTATCATTGCAAAAAAAATTGGAAAACTTTAAAAAAGACGTAAAAAATGGGAAAAGATCAGATAATCGTTAAAATGTTACTGGATAGATGGAATGCCTCAATTGAAAATTGTGATAAATTGTTGAATTCGGTAAGCGATGAGAAGTTGCAAAGTGAAATAGCGCCAGGAAAGAACAGGGGAATTTACTTATTAGGACATTTGATCGCAGTGCATGATAGTATGCTTACACTTTTGGATATGGGCGAAAAGAAATTTCCGGAGCTTGCGAAAGCATTTCTTGAAGAAGCGGATAAAGTTGTGACAGAAATTCCTTCAGCAAAAGAATTGCGTTTAAAATGGAATGAGCAAAAGGAAGAAATGAAGCAAAAATTTGAAAGTCTGACTCCGGATAATTGGTTTGAAAGACACACATCAGTTTCCGAAGAAGACTTCGCAAAAGAACCGCATCGTAATAAGTTGAATATTCTGTTGACGAGAACGACGCATTTGCAGTATCATATTGGACAGATGGTATTTCTGAAATAAGTAAAAATAAAATCAGCGCAAAATCTGCGGGAATATAAATGATGCTTAAAATATTTCCCGCAGATCTCGCAGATTTATCGCAGACAAGATGTAATTCATATTTTTCATAATATTTATGGAAGTGCAAAGGATTTTATCAAGATAAAGAAAATAAAAACTCTACCAATGAAAACAAAAAACTTCACCTTCACATTACAAACCACCCAATCTCCACAAAAAGTATTCAAAGCAATGCAGGAGGTTCGCAATTGGTGGTCCGGATATTATTCGGAAAAAATTACCGGTAGCACAATAAACCTGAACGACGAGTTCAGCTTTGAAGCCGGTGATGGATTGCATTCTACAAAACATAAGTTGATAGAAGTTGTTCCTGATAAAAAAGTAGTATGGCTTACCACTTATTGTAAACTTGATTTTATTGAACACAAAGACGAGTGGACGGGAACAAAAATTATTTTTGAGATCACAACAAAAGGTAATTCAACCGAATTGAAATTTACACACGAAGGCTTAACTCCAACCGTTGAATGTTATAATGC
>JBMQEM010000200.1:0-3108 GCA_049363815.1 Bacteroidota bacterium | reverse complement strand
AATATCCGATCAACGGATCATGCGCAGATGTCTGATCAGTCAATACTTCGGGAACGATATTTCTTTCGATCAAACGCTTCAACAATTTAACTGCTGTGCAAATTACTCCGATTGATTTATTTTCACCTTTTGCTTTAAATTCCAGAGCGAGATCAATTGCTTTATCAAGATCTCTTTCGATAAAGTCAAGATATTTTGTGTCTACTCTTTTTTGTGCGCGCCATTCTTCCACTTCAGCGGCCAGACAAACTCCATCAGCCATTGTCACTGCTAAAGGTTGTGCGCCACCCATTCCGCCCAGACCTGCTGTCACAGATAAGGTACCTTTCAATGAACCACCAAAATGTTTATCAGCTACAGCATTAAATGTCTCATACGTTCCCTGTACAATTCCCTGCGAGCCAATGTAGATCCATGAACCTGCTGTCATCTGACCATACATGATCAAACCTTTTTTCTCAAGTTCGTCGAACACTTCCCATGTAGCCCACTTCGGCACTAACTGGGAATTGCTTAAAATTACTCGTGGTGCATCTTTATGTGAGGGAAGTATTGCAACCGGTTTTCCACTTTGGATCAATAATGTTTCATCATCATTCAAATCTTTCAACGCTTTTACAATCAGATGAAAACTTTCAACGTTACGCGCAGCTTTTCCTCTTCCACCATAAACCACAAGATCTTCCGGACGTTCAGCAACATCAGGATCGAGATTATTCAACAACATTCTCAATGCAGCTTCTTGTACCCAGCCTTTGCAGGAAATTGTAGTGCCGGTTGGCGTCTTTGATGTACTCAGATCTAATTTTTCAGAGGATATACTTGTGAGCATGTTCGCTTATTTTTCTTTTTTGGATTTGGATTTATTGAAGTCCCACGGACAATGCTTGCACCCGCTTTGACAACAATATCCGCGTTTAAGGTGATATTTTTCAGTAAAGATAATATAACCTTCGGGCGAGAGATAATAGTCTTCAGGATCAAATTTGTCTTGAATTGCCATGGAGTAACAGTGCAATCAGCGGTATTGTTTGTTGATTGAGCCGCAAATTTATCAAAAAACAGTGGTGGAGGCAACTTGTTTAATTAAAGTATTTATAGGGTTGATTTGAAGGGTTTGGGGAGATTATTGAAATTCGGGATTGCGGAATTCGGATTGCGGATTGTGGATTGCGGAATATGATAATGTTTAGGCGGTGATTTGAGAAGATACAAGGAACTGGCTTTGTTTCTTTTCACACTCCAAACTCAAACTGCTCTCAGTTTTTACTGGTCAAAAAAGTGTTAGTGTATGTGTGAAATGTAGTGCTGTTGACTGGCATTGACAATGATACAAATTTAACCCCGGGGGCCGCGCTCAAAAAGCGAAACCTTATAGTATTCTTGCAACTCCCGTAAAATGGTGATTGATAGTCTTTAAGTCAGAGGCTATGTATTGAAATTTTCAGAATTTCCTAAAAACGTATTGTTGATCTCATCCTAATAATTGTAGAAAAAAGTTTTCATGTATTGACAGAAAAATAGCTTACGCCATGCGCCGAGTCCCCTCGATTTCCCCTCACGCATGGCTGTCTGCCGCGGCAGACAGCTTTTTTTTAAATAATCAAAGGACTTTATAATAAATGAAAATCGTAACCGCATAAAAGCAGGTGATTATATAAGTATTTTTGCCAAATGTTGAATCTCCAATCCAAATCAATCCTGCAGGAAATCCGTTTGCCGGAATCAGGAGATATTAAACTAACCGTTCTGCGAGAAGATCTTGTGCATCCTTTTACAGGAGGAAATAAATGGCGGAAGTTGAAATACAATCTGATCGATTTCAGAGAACAGAATAAAAAAGTGCTACTCACTTTTGGAGGAGCATTTTCAAATCATCTCATTGCAACTGCTGCTGCTGCTCATCAACTGGGAATTGATTCTATCGGAATTGTCCGCGGTGATGAAATTTCAAATCCATGTATTCAATTCATGCTTGAAAATAAAATGAAACTTATTTTTGTTTCGAGAGAAGAGTACAGACAAAAAGATAATTCAGATTATGTTTCCAATTTGCTACTAACATTGACGAGCAAAGGAATTATAAAAAATCCTGACGATGTTTTTATTCTTCCCGAAGGCGGATCCAATCTTGCTGCAGTAGAAGGAACTTCAGAAATTGCAAATGAAATTCCTGAAACCAATTATATTTTCTGCGCCTGCGGAACGGGAGCAACTGTTGCCGGGATCTCAAAAGGTGTAAAGCCGGGACAAAAAGTTCATGGAATTCCTGTGCTGAAAGGTGCGCAGTTCCTGCAAAAAAATATTTCAGAAATGGGTGGCGATCTTTCAAAGATCACTTTGCATTTCGACTATCATTTTGGTGGTTATGCTAAATCAACAACTGAACTCGATAATTTCTGCAGAGAATTTTATTTCCAAAACAACATTCAGATCGAACCTGTTTATACCGGAAAAATGTTTTTTGCAATAAATGATCTGCTGAAAAAGGGAACCTTTCAGGCTAAAAGCAGTATTACGGCGATTCATACAGGCGGAATTTTTCCATTTTACCCTTAACTTTCAAGAATTTCAGGCAATTAATTACACTTCTAAGTGTATCTTACTACGTTAAATCATCGTAACAATCTCACAAATAACCATCACAAAATTGCGTTTAATGACTATGAAAGTTTCATCCATTCTTGCCCTCTTTTTACTTATTGGCTTAAATTCATCTTTCGCTGCAGATCCAAGAGCAGCAAGATTGCAATACATTGCCGATCACAAAGAAGATGCTATCCGTGAAATGATCAAGTCAGGCGTGCCTGCAAGTATTACTATGGCCCAGGCTTGTCTGGAGTCAAGTGACGGTAAAAGTCCATTGGCGGTTCAAGCTAATAACCACTTTGGTATCAAATGCGCTAATTGGGTCGGACCATCGTACATTCAGGATGATGATGAAAAAGATGAATGTTTCAGAAAATACAACACTACTTTAGAATCATACGACGATCATAGTAATTTCCTTAAAACCCGCCCCAGATATGCCTTCCTGTTTGAATTAGATAAAACAGATTACAAAGCGTGGGCTAAAGGTCTGAAAAAAGCCGGTTATGCAACTGATCC
>JBMQEM010000199.1:0-12680 GCA_049363815.1 Bacteroidota bacterium | reverse complement strand
CTACTTGCATTGATCTGCATGGAAATCAGGAATCCAAGACAAATCGCTAGTAGATTTTTCATCATTGTTTAAATAGTTGTTTTAGGTGATTTTTTAGTATAACAATAGTAAAAGTATTTCTTGAGGATAATGTGAAGATTTCCTCAGAAATTTGACTTTTTACCTCAGTTTTCAGCTTATTTGCAGACAAATTTATACCCGACGCCCCTTACAGAAAAGAAATACTGAGGAACTTTCGGATCGACTTCAAAATATTTTCGAAAGGCTAATATAAAGTTATCGACCGTACGGGTGGAAGGATAAATGTCATATCCCCATACGGTTTCCAGAATTTGTTCTCTTGAAACGACTTCATTTCTTCGTTCAATCAGTAGTTTCAGTAATGCAATTTCTTTTTTTGTCAAGCGAATTTGTTTTTTGTCTTTACCAAGAATTTCAAATGTCAGGAAGTTGACTTCATTTCCTTCAAATCGAAACACATCATTCATTTCTTTTTTCTCTTCCAGAGAAAGTCCTCTTTTTACAAGAGCATGCACACGCAATAAGAATTCTTCCAGGTTGAATGGCTTGGTCATATAATCATCGGCACCTCGCTTTAATCCAAGGATCTTGTCTTCGCTGGTATTTTTAGCTGACAGGAATAAGATCGGAACAGAAGAATTGTGTAAGCGGATCGCTTCACATACTCCAAAACCATCGAGTTCCGGTAACATTACATCCAGAACAACAAGATTAAACCGTTCCTGCTTAAATACCTTTACAGCATCGATTCCATTCCCGACTGCAACTACTTTATATCCTTCTAATTCAAGATTCAATTTGATAGCTTCCTGTAAATGCTCTTCATCTTCTACTAATAAAATACGGATCATACGTTCATCATTTTAGTGTCATACAATATTAGATGAAAATATCATGTAATAGAGCCTGAAATGTCAGCCGAAAGTCAGGTTTTAATGATTTTTATCGCTTTTTTTAGCAGAATGAGCATCGGCAAGATAACTTTTTGTTGAGGTGAAAATGAATAAAATCAATGAATACCTTACCTTTGCACTCTAAATTTCACATATGAATACAGTGACTCTTCTTGAAGATGTAAATCTTGATCAATCCCTTAAAGCTATAGGGCAAAAAGTTGTGAATGGCCAGCGCATCTCGTTTAATGAAGGTGTTACACTTTTTGAAAAAGGGGAGTTGGGTTTTCTGGGAATGCTGGCAAATCATGTCCGTGAGATCAAGAACGGGAATAAAACTTTTTTCAATCGTAATTTTCATATTGAACCAACCAATATTTGTGTTTTCTCCTGTAAATTTTGTTCGTATTCAAGAACATTGAAGAACAGAGAAGAAGGCTGGGAACTAAGTGCTGAAGATATTCTTAAAAAGGTGAAAGAATATGACGGCAAGCCTGTAACCGAAGTTCATATTGTCGGTGGTGTTCATCCGAAAATGGATCTGCATTATTTTATGGACATCCTCAGACAGATAAAAATTCATCGTCCTGATCTACATATTAAAGGATTTACTGCTGTCGAACTTGATTACATGTTTCGTAAAGCAAAAGTGAGCATTGAAGAGGGAATGAAAATGATGAATGAAGCCGGACTGGATTCACTTCCAGGAGGTGGTGCAGAGATCTTCGATGAAGGGATCAGGAATGAGATCTGCGCTGATAAATGTTCGTCCGAAATCTGGCTGAAGATACACGAGACTGCACATCAGCTGGGAATGCATACCAATGCAACAATGTTATACGGTCATATTGAAAATTATTCCCATCGTATTGAGCATATGGAGCGATTAAGAAATTTGCAGGACAGAACCGGTGGTTTCAACACGTTCATTCCTCTGAAATTCAGGAATGGGGATAATGAAATGTCGTCAACACCTGAAGTTTCTGTCATCGAAGATCTGAAGACCTATGCAGTGGCAAGGATTTTTCTTGACAATTTCAATCATGTAAAAGCCTATTGGCCCATGATCGGTCGTAGCACAGCGCAATTGTCGCAAGCATTTGGTGTCGATGATCTCGACGGAACAATTGATGATACTACAAAAATCTATTCAATGGCCGGAGCTGAAGAAAAAAATCCGGTATTAACAACAGAACAGCTAGTCGCTCTTATCAAAGATTCGGGAAGACAACCGGTGGAGCGGGATACACTTTATAATGTTGTTAACCAGTTTAACTAATAACTAATAACGAATAACTAATAACTAATAACTAATAACTTATAACTCGTAACTACTTACGAATTTCTAATAGCGATAACATAAGTAAGGTATATTACATCCTGTTAACATTGATTCACTGTTCGTTATTAGTTGTTCATTAATTTTAAGATTTGGAGCTCATCATAATAATCGCCCTTGTACTGCTGAATGGAATTTTTTCTATGTCGGAAATGTCATTGGTGTCTTCCAGAAAATTTAAACTGGAAAATGCAAAGAAGAAGGGAAGCAAAGGTGCTAAAACAGCACTTGAACTTTCAGAAAACCCGACGCGCTTTTTTTCTACTGTTCAGATTGGAATAACATTAATAGGAATCTTGCTTGGTGTATACAGCGGCGAAAATCTTACTACTGATGTGACACTTTTTTTTTCAAACTTTGAATCACTGAAACCGTATGCGCATAATCTGGCTGTAGGAACCGTTGTTGTTTTTGTAACGTATCTGTCGATTGTTCTTGGGGAATTGTTGCCTAAGCGGTTAGGTATGACTTTTCCTGAGCCTATAGCAATGGTCCTTGCTAAGCCAATGCAGATTCTATCTTACATCACTGCCCCGTTTGTCTGGCTGCTTACTGCAACCAACGATCTGTTGCTGAAAATTATGGGCATTAAGAAGACTACAGAAAGTAAGGTTTCAGAAGAAGAGATAAAGTCGATCATTAAGGAAAGTGCAGACGGAGGTGAGATCCAGGACATCGAACAAAATATAGTAGAGCGTGTATTTGAACTCGGCGATAGAAAAGTAAATACTCTTTTCACGCATCGAAGTCAGATGGTGTATTTCGATACGAATGATAACTGGGAAGAGATCAGTGCTAAGATCAATTCAGAAAAACATTCTGCGTATCCCGTCTGTGAAAATAATAACATTGATAATATTGTAGGAATCGTATTATTGAAAGACCTCTTTTCTCCGGAGACTGAAAAAGAATTTTCTATCAAGGATTATCTTAAAGAACCGCTTTATCTGAATGAAAATATTTATGCATACAAAGTTCTGGAACGATTTAAAGAAGAGAGAATGCATTATGGAATTGTTATCGATGAATACGGAACTACGCAGGGGATAATAACAATGGATGATGTTGTAGATGCATTGGTTGGGAATGTGACAGAGATGGATCAGGACGAATATCAGATCGTTCAGAGGAATGATAATAGCTGGCTGGTCGATGGACAATATTCTGTAATAGATTTTTTAAAATACTTCGATATCAAACCAGAGTTTGAATTGAGCACACGTTTTACAACTGTTGCAGGATTGATCATTCATATCAATTCTGTTTTGCCTGCGATCGGTGACAAAGTAGTTTTTGAAGGATTTGAGCTTGAAGTTATTGATAAGGATGGTCATAGAATAGATAAAGTTCTTGTAACACGTCAACAATAAAAGTTTACATTTAGGAGTATGGCTGAAAACAAACTTAAAGACATTATTCAGTGGGATGTTCGTTCCTGGTCAAAAGCGCTCCGGTATTGGGAAGCGCATGTAGACTGGAGGAAGGTTTCTACCGGATTGGAATTAGGTGGAAGGGAAGGTGGTTTATCACTTTGGATGGCATTGAAAGGAATGGAAGTGATATGCTCAGATCTGGAAAATGTAAAGCAGTCTGCGCAAAAATTACATCAGCAATATAATGTAACTGACTGGATCAAGTATCAGGATATTGACGCAACACAGATCCCTTACGAAAATCATTTTGATATTATTGTTTTCAAATCGATCCTAGGGGGAATCGGGCGAGATAACAATTTTGCAATTCAGAAAAAGGTAATTGATGAGATCTATAAAGCCCTCAAGCCGGGTGGGAAATTATTGTTTGCTGAAAATTTAATAGCATCGCCAATACATAGAAAGTTAAGAAGGAAATTTACAAACTGGGGAAATACCTGGAGGTATTTGTCAATTGAAGAAATGAATTTATTGCTATCAGGATTTTCATCGTATGAAATGAAAATGACCGGCATCTCAGCTACATTCGGAAGAACCGAGGCGCAGCGGAATTTTCTTTCCAGAATAGACGAGATCGTTTTGAATCGCATCAGTCCTGATAAATGGAAGTATATTTGTTATGGGGTTGCGGTAAAGTGAGAAAATTTCCTGCATCCCGATTGTTAACGCATAGGCGCCTTAATTTTGGAAGTGCCAAGCCCGTTAGGGCCATACTTTCGGTAATAGTAGACTACGCGAGTAAGTAAAGTCCCTTTAGGGGCTCAGCGCTCATTTATTGTCAAAAAGTTACCAAGAGTATAGCCGCCCTAACGGGCTTAAAAATCTATTGAACACCAACGAATACATCATTCGCTTTAACCATGTCAACAGAACTAAATACTATATATTTTTTATATTAAGTTGACGCCATTGCGATAGTTATCGGGAGCGCAGAATTCGAAGAAAATCCGCATACTGAAAATTGAATATTATGTTTATCTTTAAATATCCGTAACACCATCCAATGAGTTACCTTTTTACATCTGCACGATTAGGATTTCGCAACTGGCTGCATAGTGATCTGGAAAAGCTGGCAGCGATCAATAGTGACCCTCAGGTAATGGAATTTTTTCCGGGCGTCCTGACTTTACATGAAACATCAGACTTTATTGAAAGGATGCAGGAGCAATTTTCAAAAAAAGGATTTTGCTATTTTGCTGTTGACAAGCTTGCAGACAATGATTTTATCGGTTTCATCGGATTGTCGGAAAAAACGTTTGCTGCAGATTTTACTCCATGTATTGATATTGGCTGGCGATTAAAAAGTTCTGAATGGGGGAATGGATATGCAACAGAAGGAGCAAAGCGGTGTCTTGAATATGCATTTAAGGATCTTGATCTGAAAAGCGTGGTAGCAATGGCTCCTGTTATAAATATCAAATCAGAAAAGATCATGCAGAAGATCGGAATGCAAAAGGTGAAAACATTCTTGCATCCGTTGTTGGAGAATGATAAGAGGTTGGAGGAGTGTTTGCTTTATGAAAAAAATCAACACTAAGAACACAAGTTCACAATAAGAGCACGGAATTTATTGGTAATGGTTTATAATGTTTAATGTGTTTCGTTACACTTACTATTTTACCGTTCAATAAATTCAGAGCTATTAAATTCCGTGCTCTTATTGTGAACTTGTGATCTCAGTGTTCTTTCATTCGGATTCATTAAACTTCACATAATGCCTCCACTTATCGAGTACGGATGAAAAATCTTCAGGAAGGGTAGAGTCGAAGAATACATTTTCTCTCGTCTTTGGATGAATGAAGCCTAACGTCTTTGCGTGCAAGGCATGTCTCGGCATCAGCTTGAAACAATTATCGATGAACTGACGGTATTTGGTAAATGTAGTTCCTTTCAGGATCTGGTCACCGCCATAAGTTTCATCATTGAACAAGGGGTGTCCTGCGTATTTCATGTGGACACGGATCTGGTGAGTTCTGCCGGTTTCCAGTTTGCATTCTATAAGAGTTACATAACCGAATCGTTCAACCACTTTGTAATGCGTCACAGCATGCTTTCCATGTTCTCCACTCGGAAATACATCCATGATCTTTCTGTCCTTCAGATTGCGGCCTACGTGACCGATGATCGTTCCTTCATCTTCCTTGAAATCGCCCCATACCAGTGCAAGATATTTTCTTTCAATGGTCCTGTCGAAGAATTCTTTTGCAAGGGTTGCCATTGCACGTTCTGTTTTTGCAATCACCATCAGTCCGGAAGTGTTTTTATCAATTCGATGGACTAGTCCCGGACGATCCATATTTCCTGCACTTGCAGGAAGATTTTTGAAATGGAACATCAAGGCATTCATCAAAGTTCCGGTATAATTCCCAAAAGCAGGATGCACGACCATCCCCGGATTTTTATTGATGATCACAAATTCATCGTCTTCGTATGTAATATTGATCGGAAGATCCTGTGGAACCAGTTCGTGAATTCTGACAGGCTCAGGTAAGACGATCTGGATCTGATCAAGTGGTTTTACTTTGTAACTTGACTTAACAACTTTGCCGTTGACTAAAATATTTCCGGCCTCGCAGGCATGCTGAATTTTGTTTCTACTCACATTCGACATCCTGTTCATCAGGAATTTGTCGATACGAAGCATCATATGACCTTTTTCTACATCGAAGCGATGGTGTTCGAAAAGTTCGTCCTGTTCACTGCCATCGTTGTCGATATTGGAATCCATATTCTCGATTTCTGTTCCCTGTAGTTCGTTATTATCCGTCCCGCTGTATTCCTTCTCCTGGTTGGTCATTTTTTTTATTTTATCGTTATTCAAAATTCGAGATTCGTAATTCGACATGCTTTGAGTCACTAGGATCGAGCAAAATCCGCAATCTGTAATCCGAATTCCGAAATCATTCTTAGTTGATCACAAATCTGCGAACAGAACTAAAATTATTGCCATTCGTAATTCGTGCAAAATAAATTCCCGGTGCAATATTTTGAACAGAGATGATTTTGGAAGAAGAGATCTCTTCTTCAAGGATGATCTCCCCGACAACATTGATGATCTGCACTTTTGAGTTTTTCTCGAATGGTAATTGAATTGTGATCGCATCAGTTGCGGGATTCGGGTAAATGTTGAAATCAAAATTATTACTACTGACTTCATTAATATCAATTGTAAACGGATATCTCGGTCCGAAGATCGGCCGGATCATCCATGAGCCTCGCACATTTGACTGATGCCAGAATCCATCAATATGGTAAAACATTTTACTTCGTGAATCGGTGTTTTTGTCAAGACCGATTCCGTATTGTGTAGCCGGTTCATTTTGTTCAATTCCGATGAAGACAACTCCCGGATCGACAACTATTGCCGTATCAAAGATAAAAGTCTTGAATCCATTGATACTGTCCACTGGTCCCGGCTTAAGATCATATGTTGTCCGTATTCTTGAATCAGTGTTTCCTGCAACATCTACAGAGCTCCATGCGATCAGTTGAAATAAAGTATTGGAAACATCAATACCAACCGGATTAAAATAGATCTGAGCACCAACAAGAGTATCGCGCATTTTTACATCAAACTTGTATGCTATCTGAACATCCGTATTTCCTGTAAGTCCATAACCAACTTCTGCAGTACCATCATCGTAGGAATAATAATTATTCAGATGTTGAGTGAAGTAACTAGTGTCGTTAAACCTGTTTGAGAAAAGTCCTGTAAAGGGGAAATATGATTTTATCAGAAATTCCACTGAGTCAGTTGCCTGTACAGGAAAAGAAAAAGTGGATGTTGAAAAAGAATAGGGGGTATGAGAATTGGAACCATTTGTTGTAATCGGCCCTCCCAGATTAGTGTTATAAAGGATCGAACCAAATTGGCTAACCGTAAGTTGTGGATCTATTGTAGTCACACCGTAATCTAAAGTATAGATACTATCAGGTAAGGCAGTCTTCATCGCTGAAGGAATCTGTGCCCCTAAGAATTTATAATGTGGATAAGGCATTGAAGTGAATTCATTCAGTAAGGATGTTTGCGGATAAACCTTAGCATTATCATTAATTGATGCATTAGCAGTAGTTCCGTTCCGAAGAGAAACATAATCCAGATTCCAATGATCGCGATTCCCATTTATTGTCGCTATATTATAAAACCGAAATTGAAATCCACGATAAAAATATTTCCCATCAAGAATCCGGATGTTAGCTCTTTGAAAAGCAGTATCAGATCTACCCGGCATTGCCCATACATTGTTCCAGACTCCGCCTGTATCCCTGAATTGCAGTACTAAAGAATCAGCAGTTTCAGGTACATCTCCTAATCCACCGGCCTGATAAAAGAAACTGATCCATACACTGGTATCACCCAGCAACACTCCAAGATCAATCGGACGAGAAGTCAGGTTGTCGCCAACAGAATCCTGTGTTGCAGCAGGATTGTGCGGCACACCATATTGATTCAATCCATCGAATGTTGCTACACCAATTGTATATGGATTGTCAGGATAATTAGTATTGATAAAAACACTACTGTCCATCCAGAAACTGTCTAATGGATACATCCCAGGTCGTGAAAAATCATCCTCAAATGGAAGGATCAGGGTGTCATCTATGGCAGTTCTTCTGAATCCATTTTGTTGATTCATTTCTCTCGCAGCTTCAATCAAAACAGGATTTGTACCTAACGGGACAATTTGCTCCTGCGCTAAGATGTTAGAAAATGATACGAATTGAAGAATAGCAATAAAGCAAACTGGGAATAACTTATTCCGGAAGATCAATTTATCCATAATAATGATTGGGTTCTTAAGGAGAACGGATTATTTACAAAAATACGAATAATGCAGCAATTTATTGCCTTTATCGGAGGTAAATATCAATAGCTTCCCCTTGGTTTATTGAACTACCGCCGGGTGCCGGTTCTTGTTTGTAGATAATGGCTTTAGAAGAGTCACGGACACTTTTATCGTAGAAAATCGTTCCGACATTGAGGGATGATCCTTTCAGGACAAATAAGGCTTCATCAAGGGGAGAGCCGGTCAGATCCGGAACCGGGACTTCAACGCTCCCTAAACCATCGCCCAAAGTGAGGTCGATCTTTGATCCTTTCGGAATATTCTTGCCCGGAGAAATACTGTTTCCCTTGAATCGTTGATCCAGTACTGCATTTTTAGCCAGATCCGGCCGGTAGGTTAACTGACCAACACGCAGACCAAATGACAACAAAATGGCTTCAGCCTGACGATAGGAGACATCTATCAAATTAGGCATTTTTACATCCGGTGGTTGCTGTGCATTAACTGTAAGGTAAATGGTACGACCTTCCTTCACTTTACTGTTTGGAGCAGGATCTTGTTCCAAGACTGTTCCGGGACTTTTCTCAAGGTCAAATAAAGAATCAATGACTTTAAATTGCAAATGTTTGTCTGCAAGAAATGCCGGCATCCGATCCATTTTTTGTCCACGCAGATCCGGAACAGAAATACTTTCACCGTGATGTGTAAATTTCGACATCCACGAAGAAACACCACCGAAAACAATCAGGAGGAGAACCAGTAAAATAATAAGATTGATAACAAAAGTTCTGCTTTTCAGAAAGCTTCCTAAATTTGACATATTATTGTTTGAGTTCTACTGTTCTGTTTTTTTTCTCACGACCATATTCAAGGATCTTGTCTATGAATTCGTATGGTTTTAATCCGGCTATTGCTGACTGGTGGAAGATACATGTTGCCGGAGTCATTCCCGGTAAAGAATTTACTTCAATAAAGATCACTTCAACTTTTCCATCTTTAAAGATCCTTACAAAGGCATCAATTCTGGAATAGCCTTCGATCTTTAATAATTCCGCTGCTTTTTTAAATTCAGATTTTACAATTTCAGAGATGCGCTGGCGTTCTTTCGGGTCTTTAGCATACCGGGCAGGAGTGATATTCTGTCCCTGACCGGCGAGGAATTTCTCTTCCAGTGAAAGCACATCACCTTCCGATAACGCTTCTGAGGCCTCGAAAATTTGATAAATGCAATTTCCGTTTTCATCTAAAGTTGTCAGCATTCCTCCGGTTATTTCCAGGAAATGAGCAGCATCCTTTTTCTCAATCAATTCTTCGATCAGGAACTGATTTTTCCGTGGAAACTCTTCTTTCAGTTTAAGATTAAGAATTCCTGCTTCAAGTTTACTCAATTCTTCCTGCTGACGGAAGATCAAAGTTGCAAAGGAGCGAAGTTCTTCTTCGTTCTTTATTTTCTTTACTGCACTGGAACAACCATCATCAACCGGTTTGGCAATAAAAGGAAACCTGAATTTTTTCAGAATGTCTTTTATAAACTGATCTGCATTTTTCTGGTAATCTGAAAGTGTTACAAGAGAATGTTGTGCAACATGTAAACCGTGCTGCAAAAGAATTTCATTTGTATCGTACTTGTTGATGGTGATCCTGGATGATTCAACTCCTGAGCCATTATACGGTAGACCAACTTTTTCAAGTTCCTTCTGGATCGCACCATCTTCTCCCGGTCTTCCGTGTAAAGCGATGAAAACTTCATCAGCAATTTCAGCAAGATCTGAATAAGAAATTTTTCTTGGCTGCAACACACTTTGAGCATCGGTATATTTTGCAGTGATGCCTTCACAAATGTGCATGATCTCCTTTATGACTTCATGAACGGAAAAATGTTCAGCTTTTTCACGGATATCGTCAGCATTATCCTTTAACATCAGGTTCACCGGTATGTGATAAAGCTGGTGTTCCATATCATTTCCGGTAAGGAAGACTGGTAATGGTGCATACTTTGATGACGAAGAAAGTTTTTCATAAATGTTTCTGCCACTTTCAACAGAAATATGCCGTTCAGAAGAATAGCCGCCCATTACTACAGCCGCTCTGATCTTTGTTGATCCGGCTGATTTAAGATTCAGAATTGCTTTATCAAGATCTTTCAATAGGACGGCAATTGATTTGCGGTCCCGCATGTCGTGAGTACGTTCAAGCAAGGAAGTACGGATAATATAAGTCAGGAATTGCGAAGGGTTCAATCCGATCTCTGCTGCCTGATGAAAGAAAAACGAAGAAGGCATCATTCCCGAAGTAGTATTTGGGTCATTCAGGAAAACCTTTCCGTCGGAAGTAATGAATCCATCGATGCGGGCATAGACATTAAAGTTCAATGCTGAAAATAATCGTTCACATTCTTTTCTGATCTCCTGGATATTTTCATAGGGCAGATTGATCGGTGTAATTTTTCTCGACAAACCTGGCAGATATTTACTTCTGTAATCAAAAAGTTCTTTACCTTTTCTGATCTCAGTAGGAGGAAGGGCTACCGGAGTAAAATCTTCATTCCGGATCACGATCACAGAAAATTCTTTTCCATCGATAAATCCTTCGATGAGAACTTCACTTTCAGAATCCAGGCTTTCAAGTGAAACAGATTGAGAACCTGTTCTGAAAGCATCATCAATTTTAGCAAGTAAAACTTCCGGATGGTGTACTGTTTCTTTTTTACTTCCAACAATAATTGTAAGCGGAATTCCTACACCTTCACGGATATCAGTAAGTGTACGGATATATTCAGTCTGGTTTTTTACTGCTTTCCATTCTTCTGCATTGATCGTTTTTACAAAAAATGCGCTTAGCAATGCTTTTTCAAATTCCTCCTTGGATTCTTTATTAAGAATAGATACACCAATAGAAGAACCTTGATTCGCCGGTTTAACGACACACGGGAAACCGATCTCCCGTTTGACTCTGTCGAAAAGTGTGTAGATCTTATCTGAGCTGAAATCTTCTTTCATTACAGAAAAGAAAGCCGGACTTTCAAAACCGGAAGCGACCATTAATTTTTTCTGTACTGCTTTATTGATTCCGATAGCAGAAGACAAAATCCCAGAGCCTGAATAAGGAATTCCCAGGTATTCAAATAAGCCTTGAACCCGCCCATCCTCGCCATAGGGACCATGCAGACAGAGGAATGCAAAATCGATGATATTGGAAAGATCGGAAAGTTGAATTTTTTTTCCGATCGAAGAGATCAGTGCTTCCTGTTCATTCTGTTTTAATTCACCTAAGCTTTCAGCATAGATCTGAAATTCATTCGAAGTACCCGGCAGCTTATCGACAGGAGGATAAAAATCCCTGATACTTCCTTTATAAACATACTGCCAGTCGAGCAGAACGAAATTCCCAAAGCTATCTACAAAGATAGGTACAGCATCAAAAAGTGATTTGTTTAAGTTGTCGTAAACGGTCCGGCCACCGGCAAATGAAATTTCCCTTTCCCTCGAAAAACCGCCAAAAACGATGCCTACTTTTAATTTCATGAATGAATTGCTTTTGTACAAAAGTAGGGAATTCTGTGGCTGGTTTGTTACTTGGTATACAGACTTTTCAGGGGCAGGTGTTCAAAAGTGCAGTTAGTTTTTTTGGTCAAAGGTCAAGGGTCAGAGGTGGTGAGGGTAGTGGTTTTTTGTGAGTGCTGAAGTTAGGAGAGATGGTCAAAGGTCAAGTGGATCAGTGAGTGTAATGATTTTTTGTTAGCGCAGGAGTATGATGGAGAGAAGGTCAAAGGTCAAGAGTCATGCTGCTTGCTTATAAGCTGCGTGAACTTTGACTCATGACCTTTAACCTTATCAAAGTATCCGAGCACTCGCCTTATCCAGTCCACCTACGATATTGCCAACTTTTTTAGCATAATGTCATTTCGTCAAGACGAATGATGTATTCGTTATTATTTTATAGATTATAAGGCCCGATAGGGCCTCACTCTTGGTAACTCGTTGACTATACAAGAGCGCTAAGCCCCTTTAGGGGCGAACTCTTTAAACACATACAGTTTTTTTCGACAGCATAGGCATACTGTATACATCAGGAAAGTGTCGAATGCAACCAATAGATGCTGGAACTTTTATGGAGTTGAATCAATGGACACATGCATTGTGTTTAGAGAGTGCGCCCCTAAAGGGGCTTGACTTTCTCGTTTAGTCTAGAGTTACCAAGAGTGAGG
>JBMQEM010000198.1:0-12757 GCA_049363815.1 Bacteroidota bacterium | reverse complement strand
TCTTCAATACCTTGCTTGATAAATGCTTTAACCCACACATCCTCCCTGTTGTCAGTCAGAAAATTTGCATATGATGCCAGCCAAACATTGGGCCGGGGCTTATTATAAACGTTCTCAAGCAGGATCGCTTTATTCATTTCGTATTTATCTGCGAACTTTTTATTTATCCCTTCAGGAAGTGATCCATATAAATATTCAGCGATCAGTTTTTTTCCAAAATAACTTCCTCCGCCTTCATCAGCCATTATAAAACCAAGACCGAAATTATTCGGATGAATAGTTTCTCCATCATAGTAACATGAATTACTCCCTGTACCAAGAATACCGACGATACCGGCATTGTCACCGCATGTTGCTTTTACTGCTGCAATCATATCCGAATCTACAAAGACCCTTGCGTTCTCAAAAAAGTCCATCAGCGATTTTTCAATGATAAAATTCCTGTCGACAGAAGAACATCCGGCACCAAAAAAATGCACTTCCTTAATTTGCGCTGCAATATTCAGCAAACCCGGATTCGAGTGAAGCTCTTTAAGGATATAGGAATGATCATGAAAATACGGATTGAAACCTGCTGAACTGAATTTCACCATCGGAGCCGTCTTATCGACGATCACCCAATCTGCTTTCGTTGAACCGCTATCGGCAACTAGTATCATACTTTTTTTCTTTGTATAAAATATCAGAGAATAAAATCGGTGCTGAGAAATGCAGATTTTCTTTCATCTAAAATTTCGGAAATAATATTTTTATTGAGATCGTTCTCTTTTGCTGCCACAAGCGTACGGATACTGAATACACGCAGTGCATCGCTTACACTAAGTGTTCCTTCAGCAGAATCTTTTCTTCCATTGAATGGAAATACATCCGGACCACGCTGACATTGACTGTTAATGTTTACCCTACAAACCTGATTGACCAGCGGATCGATCATGTGCGCGATCTCATCCGGATCGCTGCCGAAAATACTGACCTGCTGTCCGTAGTTCGATTTCACCATATACTCAATCGGTTCACTGATGTCTTTGAATTCGATGACAGGAATTACCGGCCCGAATTGTTCTTCATTATAAATACGCATGTCGGAAGTCACTCCCGTGAGTACTGCCGGAAACATAAAACTCTCGACTACACATCCACCATTTTCATTGGCTATACGGGCTCCCTTTTCCAGTGCATCATCAATCAGTTCCCTGAGGTAGGTGGTCTTGTTCTTTTCAGGAAGCGGTGTAAGCAAAACATTTTCTTCCCATGGCATTCCGGCTTTTAACTCTGATATTTTTTTACAGAATCTTTCAAGAAATATTCCCGAAACGGATTCATGGACAAAGATCATTTTTAAAGCTGTGCATCGTTGCCCATTGAATGACAAAGAACCGGTGATCACTTCACTTATCGTTACATTCATATCAGCATCAGCAAGTATGATTGCAGGATTTTTCGCTTCAAGTCCTAATGCACCACGCAACCGATTAGGAAATGGATGTTGTTTTTTAAGGATATTAGCAACTCGGCTGGTTCCAATGAAGGCCAGACAATCGATCTTTCCTGTTGCCATTAAAGTTCCACTGGTCTCTGCTCCTTCTCCGTAGATAAAATTGATCACACCTTTTGGAAAAGAATCGCGAAAGATCTCCAGCAAGGGATGATGCAGCAACACACCGTATTTAGCAGGCTTAAAGATCACTGAATTTCCCATGATCAATGCCGGAATCAAATTGCAATAAGTTTCATTCAGCGGATAATTGTATGGGCCCATACACAATACTACACCAAGCGGACCACGGCGGATCTGGGCATAAACACCCTGAACTTTTTGTAACCGCGAACTGTCACGGTCAAGTGTTTTCAAAGACTCGATCGTATCATTGATATAATCAATCGTCCGGTCAAATTCTTTCTGAGAGTCTGCAAAACTTTTTCCAATCTCCCACATCAGCATCTTCACCACATCGTTTCGCTTTTCGATCATCCGTCGCGAAAAATTTACCATGTGTTCGATGCGTTTCTTTATGCTCATCGTTGCCCATTCACCGCGACCGTTATTGTAGGATTGCAAAGCAGCATCCAGTGCCTTTGCAGCAGCGACTCTGTCCATTACAGGCTGTGAACCCAATCGTACACGCTTCAACTCACCATTTTCATTTGTGAAAACCGGAGAATAGATATCTGAAACAGGTCCGTCCCATTTTACAATTTCGCCATTGACCAAATATTCTCTTTGTTCTAAAGTTCCGGCAAACCGAAATTTTTCCGGAATATCATTTTGCACTGGAAAAAGTTTTTCGAAATTTTTATTCATCGTGATCGAACTATCGTTTGAATGTGAAAGTACGGTTAATTAAAATAAGTCGAAAATCGAAAGTTAAAATTGACATCACCGTCAACCCGCAGTCAGTTATGATTGTTGATCTCAAAAAGAAAAAGTAAAAAAAAAGGGATCACAAAAGTGATCCCCTCTTATTATTGACCCTAACCCTAATTAACGTACAATAATAAGTTTGCCTTTAATATTTTCAGTATCCGAAGATAATGAATAGAAATATATTCCGCTACTCAATAAGTTGCCATTCTTGTCGTCACCTACCCAATTGTAATTGTAAGTTCCGGATGTATGCTCTTCGCTGATCAATGTATTCACCAGACGACCTGCGTTGTCAAAGATAGAAAGATTTATTTTAGAATTTCCAACAACTTTGTAAGTAAACAAAGTGTTTCCCACCATTGGATTTGGGGAATTTTTAATACCTAAGCTATTGGATGACAACGAATTAACTCCTGCAGAAATACCTGTAGTCACTCCAAAGAACGGTGATCCGTCTGAATTATAAGGTTCAGCCACACCGGTTGATAGATCCAGGTAAATGGTATTTCCATCATCTCCCAAACCTGTCATTGTTCCTGTTTCGTCTCTGAAAATAAGTGCTATTCTTAGAATTTCCGGACCCGTTACAGGACCATTCGAAGCAGTACTGTAATATGGCACCGGATCGATCGTAATGGTCCAGGTAGTACCCGCCAGGCTTACCATTTCACCGATTCCATCATCTACACCCCAGTTTCCTACCGTGTAATTCCAGCAAGTTGTATCCAGTGGACCGACCATGTCATTTCCACCGGAATGCATATATACCTTGGACGCTGTTTGCAAACTTGAAACACCGGAACTTGAATTGTAAGTGATCGTCAGGTCATACTGGGCGCTGACACTGAACGTTATTAAGAAAAGAAACGCAGATAATAGTAGATGTTTTTTCATTATTACAAATGTTGTAAAAAAAGTTGAGAATTCCTATCAGTCAAACATGAAGTTTTTCTGCCTATCAACATATCCACTGTTGAAATCAATTTGGCCACCCATGTAGATATTGATCCATTAGAAATACCTTCCGCCATGGAAAAAACTACACAAGCTATCAGTAAGGGCGCATTGCCGACATTAGTAACTGTCTTCTTTTTTTGGGGATTCGTTGCTGCCTCCAATGGCATTTTTATTCCTTTCTGCAAAACTCATTTCAATCTCGACCAGTTTCAGTCGCAGTTGCTTGATACATCTTTCTATGGCGCCTATTTCTTCGGCTCATTGATCCTTTATCTGATGTCGGCATTCTCCGGAGTAGATATACTTAACCGGATCGGTTATAAGAATGGAATCATCATCGGACTTTCCATGTCTGTTGTCGGAGCGTTTTCACTGGCTTTCATTGCCTCCGGAACCACTGCAACATTCGGAATGGTGCTAGCTTGTTTCTTCATCATTGCGCTTGGATTTTCCTTGCAGCAAACTGCCGCACAACCATTTGTTATTGCTCTCGGCGATCAGGCAACTGGAGCTCACCGGTTAAATCTTGCCGGAAGTATCAATTCATTCGGCACGTTGCTTGGTCCGATCGTAGTTCACATCATACTTTTCGGAGCCCTGACAAATACAGCGGCTGCTACAATATCATCGATCCGGACATTATACCTCATACTCGGTGGACTTTTCTTTTTGGTCGCCTTCTTTTTTCTTGTCAGTAAAAAGTTGCCGACTATCCGAATGGAAGAACATGTAGAGAACAGTGGCAAAGCAATGAGTGTATTGTTCCTGATCGCTATTCCGACCATCGTACTTTTATTCTTTAATACAATGTTCAATGATCATGAAAAAGTTTACCTGGTATTAGGATCTTTAGCGGTCATCTTAGGATTATTGTTTTACGCACTGGTTGCTGCTCAGAAAAATAAAGCCGGCTGGGGAGCAATGCAGTATCCGCAACTGGTTCTGGGAATGATCGCCATATTTATTTATGTCGGAATGGAAGTAACTGTTCAAAGTAATATGGGCGCACTTCTGCGTCAACCGGAATTCGGCGGACTTGACGAAAAATATATTTCACAATTTATCTCCCTCTACTGGGGAAGCTTAATGGTTGGCCGCTGGACCGGCGCAATTGCGGTTTTTAATCTGAAGAAAAGTTCAAAACAATTGCTCACTGTTATTGTCCC
Source organism: Bacteroidota bacterium (assembly GCA_049363815.1). GTDB lineage: Bacteria > Bacteroidota > Bacteroidia > AKYH767-A > 2013-40CM-41-45 > JADKIH01. Next base: position 8,269 of record JBMQEM010000198.1, on the reverse strand, counting down.
ACTCGTAGCCTTTGCTGTTATTCTCCTTGTCAATCATCTTCGCGGAAATGAAATCGAAAATCTGTTTGTCTATGTTATTTCTATCCTTGTCCTGATTGGAGCATTCTTCTATGCCAATGAACGACCTGCAAAAATGTTGTTCACGGTTTCGTGTTTTGGATTGATCGCCATGCTGATCGGATTATTAACAACAGGACAAGTCAGCACCTTTGCATTTATCAGTGGCGGATTAGCCTGTTCGGTCATGTGGCCATGCATTTTCGCCCTTGCCATTTCCGGTTTAGGTAAATATACCAGTCAGGGCTCAGCGTTTCTTATTATGATGATCCTCGGTGGTGCAATCATTCCTCCAACTCAAGGTGTTATCTGTGATTTCGATAAAATATCGACCGGAGGAATTGCAGGAATGAGCTACACACATTTCTCATACATAGTACCTCTGCTCTGTTTTGCATATATGGTCTGGCATTCATTGAAAACCAAGGGCGTTCTTAAATCGCAGGGGTTGGATTTTGATACGGTGGAGTCAGGAAGGCACTGATCGTTCCCGATTTTTTTGGTGTGCAGGTTAATAGGTTTGCAGGTTTGCAGGTTTGGCGTTTGATAAGTTAAGTGCCAACCTGATAAAGAGATAACTTGTTAACCTGTTAATTTAAAGACCTAACGACCTGCAACATTTCTTGGACATTTCCATGACCAATTTCACTTTATATTTTATTCTGCCCTAAATAGACCTCACTTATTTGCCTTCAAATTATATTTATTGTTTATTTGTTTGCTCGAATCAAACATTTACACAAAAACATATAAAATGAAAAAACTGTTTACTCTCCTGCTTTGCGCGGTACTATTCTGTGCCGGTAAAGTGAACGCTCAAAATGTTGATCATCCCTGGCTGCTAGGCTTTGGAATTCATTTTGTAGATTATACTTCTGTAGATCCGATGTTAAAAGGGATCTATGATTTCAATGATTTCCAGAGTGTTCCGGCATTTTCAAAATTCGATATTGCCAAAAACCTGAACAAATCTTTCGCACTAGAACTTTCACTCGCTGCTGCATCTGTAAACAGATACGGCACAAGCTCTAACGGCAATCAATTTTTCGCTGATGTAGATTTCCTGGTAAAATATCTTCTTGCCAATGACTATTTACTGAAATCATCTTGCGCATTTGATCCTTACATTGCTGTTGGACCCGGCTTCAGTAAACTTGGCGGCAATAGTGGTTTTGCTATCAATGCAGGTATCGGAACAAACTTATGGCTTTCTGAAACAGTAGGTATTCGTTTACAGACATTGTATAACGGTTCTTCTGAAGATAAGGTCGGAGATTACTTCCACCATACACTTGGATTAGTAATCCGTTTCGGAAGTGGAAAGGATTCAGATAAAGATGGCGTAGCCGATAGTGAAGATAAATGTCCGACTGTTGCCGGTCTTGAAAATTTAATGGGCTGTCCTGACAGAGATGGCGATGGAATCGCAGATAATGACGATGCTTGTCCGGATGTAAAAGGTCTTGCAAGCTTTAAAGGCTGCCCTGATTCTGATGGCGATGGTATCACTGATAAAGATGATGCTTGTCCGACAAATGCAGGTAAACTTGAATTGAATGGTTGTCCTGATAAAGACGGCGACGGTGTTGCTGATAAAGATGACAAATGTCCGGATGTTGCTGGTCTTACAACATTAGCAGGATGTCCTGATAAAGATGGCGACGGAATTGCAGATGCTGAAGATCAGTGTCCGAATGACAAAGGTACAAGTGAAATGGCAGGTTGTCCTGACCGCGATGGTGATAAAGTTGCAGACAAGGATGATAAATGTCCTGATGTAAAAGGATTGAAAACAAACAACGGTTGTCCATCGATCGATGAAGCAAAGAAAAAAGAAGTTTTAGAAAGAATCTCTTTCGCAGCTAAATCAATTCAGTTCGAAACTGGAAAAGATGTTATCAAAAAAGTTTCTTATGCAAGACTTGATACAGTTGTGAGCATTATGAAACAATATGAATACACTAACTGGTCAATTGAAGGTCACACTGACAATGTTGGTAAGGCAGATAAAAATCTTGACCTTTCAAAACGCCGTGCTGCTGCCGTGAAAGCATACTTCATTGGTAAAGGAATCAGTGAAGGTCGTTTGCAATCCGAAGGATTTGGTGATACTAAACCGGCTGCAGATAATAAAACTGCTGCAGGAAAAGCGACCAATCGCAGGGTTGAAATAAAGTTAAATGAATAGTGATTGGGGTTAAGGGATTAAAGGGTTTAAGGTGTTTAGTTTTACGATAACACCTTAAACTCTTTAAAAACCTTAAATAACTTAAACCACAACCATCATCCGGTCATTCCTCCGGATAAAACTCCGAAAAGGTAAAATGACAGATCATATTACTTCCCGGTATGTGCAGGATCTCTTCCTGAAATAATTTTTCTGTTATGAATTTGTAAACTTCCAGATCAGAAATATCGCTGATACAATCAACGACGATCTGCTTTTCTTCCAGCAAGTCCAATAATTTTTTCAGTTCTGTATTCAAAGCCTTTTCACTTAACAATTCCCCGTTTGTAAAATCAGGTCTGCCTATCAGATCATAACAAAGGATGGTCTTATTCTCTGCATACGCTTTCTCAAATCGCTGAATGGACTTCAACCAGGCGCGCTCCAGTTCAGGCGGCATTGCTTCAGTGGACTCTTCCGGAAAGTTCATTCCAAATTCCGCATTCAACTGCATCTTCAGAATTTCATTTCCAACTTTTACTTCTTCTCTTGTGGGTCTGTTCGATTTTTTCATTGTGAGTAGTTTTTATTTTCTGACAAATGTATAGTCGCAGGGTGACCCGGGAAACAGGTGAAGTCATTACTCGCAATAGAAAATACATCATATAGTGAGGGAAGTGAAAATGGAGAATGAAAAGAAAATTGTTCTCTGCTGGAAAAATAAGGGCTTTGGGAATTATAGCCAAAAGCAGGGAGAAATGATAAAATGGATTTTTATTTAAGGTTTTTTAATTACTTTCATCGGATAAATTATGATTATGCTTTTATCAAAACTAAAGGTGGCAATTCTGTCTATTGCCCTCCTCTTTGGATCATATCAATTTGCAAGTAGCCAGGAAACACAATTATTTCTTGAATCAAGACCGAGTGGAGCCAATGTTCTGAATACTGCTCTGGAAATCATAGGTAAAACACCTTATGATATCTCAAAAGCGACATACAAGAAAGACACGATCCTCATTGCCTTGAAGGATCATGATACTTCCAGAGTTTCATTCATCCACTATTCCGGCGTAAAGCAGTTTCCTGCAGCTGCATTTTTATGTGAACCTTGTCAGATCGAAATGAAACCTGCTATCGGCAAAGAAGAACCCTCCGGTATACTTGTCTTACGTAAAAGCAGGGCCTTTCCCGAAGGAGATGAAAACAAAGCTTTTCTTACTCTTGTTGATCCGTTTCACTTTAATTTTTCCGACACTTCAGTCATTGGAACTATTGATGGAAAAAAAATGAAGTGGGGTGATAAAAAAATCATTGAACTGATTGACAGGAAATATCATGAATACGAACCAAATCTTTATGGGTTGAATGACTCTTACTTTAAAACAATTGTAAACAGAGAAAATACTATTAAAAAATATCCATACCGATTCCGGATAAAAGCAAAATTCAAAAATCTTGCAATTAATTTCTCCGATCTGAATGGTATCCAGATGCGTGGCAATAGTTCATTCGATTCCGAATGGGCGATCTATAATAAACTGGATTCGGTCACCCCAATTGCAACATTTAATTTTCATTCGTCACTCTACAGGACAAAAACAAAAAAAACAAATATCCTGAGTTCATTGATCTTTGATGCCGAAAGACAATTGCTTTCTATTGATACACTTTATGATTTTCTAACCAGGCAGGATTATCTGATCAACATTCTTGGAGTTGGAAAAGAGATCGAACTCACTCGCCCACCCCATCTCACCTTTGCAAACCTGAAAGAGATCAACCGTCACTCCAGTCCCAATGTAATTATCGTTGAAGGCAAATCCAGTTTCGGCAGTGGCTTCTTTATCTCCGACAAAGGATATCTGGTAACCAATTACCATGTGATAGACAATGAAGACAGCATCAAGATCGTCATTAACAAAAACCTGAAACTTAATGCAACGGTGATCAAGACGAATGAAGATTTTGATCTTGCACTTCTCAAAGTCGATTACGACAGTCTGCCCGGACTCTGGCTCGCTGACAGCGACTCCGTTGAATACGGTGATCCTGTAGTTGCAATCGGTACGCCGCTCGATAAAATGTTCTCCTCTACCCTCACAAAAGGTATCGTCAGCGGAATGCGCGATTTCGACGGTATACATATGATCCAGACAGATGTCAGCATCAATTCCGGAAACAGCGGCGGACCATTGATCAATGAAAAAGGCGAAGTTGTGGGTATGTCGACGATGAAAATAAAGGCAAAAGGTGTTGAAGGAATTGGTTTCTGTATTCCATCGAATGACATCATCAAAAAACTGAATATCGTATATAAATAAAAAGTAATTTTACCGTGACTAATTTCAGGATATGAATGTTTTAATTACATCTGCAAATAATTTCAATGCCATTGCATTGATAAGAGAACTGGAAACAATTCACGGAGTACATATTTTTATTTCCGACGAATACAGTGAGACCACTGCTAAATTTCTTGCACATACTTTCATCCGAATGCCCGGACCAAAAGAAGATCATTACAAAAGAGCTTTGATAGAAGCATGTGAAAAGAATAAAATCGATATTATCATTCCTTCTGCCGAAGACGATTTCACAATTTTAGCAGAACTAAAAGCTGAATCGAAAATAAGAATTGCAATTTCAGACGCTGCATTGATCGAGAATCTGATCTATCACGAGAACTTCGAAGCATTCATGGCTGAAAATAAATTTGCCAGAAATTCGCAGTCGACGATGGATGAAATTTTTGCTTCCGGACTACCAAGTCTGAGGCATTATCTCGCTGAATTCGCCATTGATTTTTCAGGTGCGGAAAGCGAGATCAGTCTGAGAAAGATCATCACCATAGAAGAATCGATCGTAACTGTAAGTGAGATCATCATCAATGAAAAGCTTCACGGAAAGATCTCCGGATTTATTGAATTGCTGAAAGCAAATAAAGGTTGCGGCATCTTCCATATTCATCTGATTGAACACAAAGACGATTTCCTCATCAACAGTGTCCACAATCACATCAATGCAACAACTGGTTCTTTGAATGAGATCGCAAACAATTTCTGCAGGCAATTATTATTTGGGAAAAGCGAAGACACAAAAAGCAGTACACCAAAACCGGTACGTTCATTCACTTACCTGAAAGACCGTACCCTTCCGAAAAGGATTCCGGAACTGAAGGCTGTGATCTTTGATCTGGATGAAACCATTTTCCCCCAGAAACCATGGATCATTGCCAAATTAAAAATGCTGCACGATGAATTGAAGTTTGACAAAGTAAGTAAAGAAAAATTTGTGGATACCGGACTGAGACTGCTTGAAGAAGGCAACAGAGGCGATCTACTCGACCGGTTATCGGAGTTGTTTCATCTGCCGGCCTATGATATGATCCAGCGATACAGGACCTTGATTCCCGATACGATGGAATATGCCGACGTAAAACCCGTTCTGACAGAATTGAAATCGCAGGGATATCTGATCGGACTACTGACAGACAATCCGCCGAACTCACAAAAGCAAAAACTTCAATCAACAGAGCTTGAAAGTTTTTTTGACGCCATTCATTTCACCAAAGAAAGTGGTTTTGAAAAACCGGATCCGCAAGGATTCAATAAGATCAGGACCAAACTGAATGTGGAAGCTAATGAATGTTGTATGGTTGGTGATCATTTATACAAGGACATTATCGGCGGACATCGTTCAGGTTTTGCTGCATTGTGCTGGTTGCAGCGCAGCGGCGGACTCTTTAATTTTGATGAGAACTTATTCCGCAAATTAAATCCGGAAGTGAACTTTCACCGGTTTGCGGATATGACGCATTTGAAGGGGTTTTTGAGTAAGCGGTAAATGAAGTGAAGTGAAGTGAAATGAAGTGAAGTGAAATGAAGTGAAATGAAGTGAAATTTTATCATTGAACTACTAGCTTGTTCTGCATTGACCTATTTCCTTGCTGCAATTTTAAAAAATATATTCCGGGAGTATAGTGTGGAAGATCTACTGTAATTAATTTAGAATAACTGTAAGGAATTCTAAGTTTAATGTCATGTAAAATTCTGCCATTATTATCTGAAACAAATAATTCTGCATCACCCGGATCGAGTTGATTGGCATTAATTGTAAGCGAATTATTTATCGTTAAAGGATTTGGAAAAGCCTGCAGTGAATAACTATCGAATACATCATCGATACCGGTTATACCATTACAATATTTTGCATATACATGGACATCATGATGAATCAATTCAGAATCCACTTGCAAAGTCAATAGCGGATTCAAATCTGTCGAAAGCCAAATGTATTTTACTGAATGAACATTTCGTACCCACAGGGTTGAAGGATTATAATTGTAAGTTGTTGAGTCAATATAATTGTCTGTGAATTTTACTCGCAGACAATACTGGAATGTTCCAGCGGGAGTTATTAGTGTACCATAGCCGTCAGCTACCACACTACATGAACCTTGAATACTACCAACTTCTCCACCATTCGGTGGATGTTGATCATTGAAGGAAGCCCTGTAAGAAGAATTATAAGCTGAATTATAAGTTAAAGGAAAACGCAAGTATTCGAGATTGGGATAATAGTCAGTACGCGCAGCAGGATTACCGATGGCGCTTCCTTTATACATACAATTATTTGAATTGAGTGTATAAGAAAAAACATCATTATTCTTATACACACAAACCTGAGATGCATTTGTAGAACCCAAAGCCAAACCATAGTAGAGGCTAGAAGTAGTAGTTGATGGAGTTAACGCAGAAAAATCCCACAACTGATTAGGCCCGTCATTTCCGGGAGTGAAAACAGGATTGACAACTGTGAATTCTGTGTAGGAAGATCCTGTAGCCGGCCAATTATTTGAATTAAAAACAGGCTGTGCATTTGAATAGAAAATTCCAATACATAAAAGGCTGATAAGACAAGCGATTTTTTTCATGGTATCATTTTCAAATTTCAATCTAAGTTAAGTAAAATATAGAATATTTCAAAATTGAGTTTTACATCAACCTTCTGATCTACTTTTTACTCACCAAAAAATATACTCACATTAATCGCCATACCAGTATTCAGATTTGTTCCACCGGGATTATTAAAGCGAGAGGAATATTCATCAGACACAGCTACGTTAACCTGCCCTTCCACTCCTATTGCAAACCGTGGATCAAAAAAGTAATCACCGCCGAAAGCCATTCCGCCTAATATATCTGTAGTACTTTTCGCTAAAGTTCCGGAAGGTGGAGAATAAAATGCGAGAGCGAATTTCACCCCGAAATACGGCGCTAATTTGTTAGTGTTGATATAGAATTTCGGGATCAGTCCGACACTAAAATCTGATCCTGCATCAGAAACCGTATTGATTGAAACATAAGGAGCAAGTGAAACGGATTTTGAAATAAATATTGGGATTTGTATCCCAAGATCACCCTGGGTAAAACTTGTAGTGAGTCCTGCTATTCGTTTATAGGATTCCTGAGAGAATGATTGTTGTGAAATAAGTGTTAGAACTAAAAGAAGAAGGCTGGTTAGTCGATTCATATGTTTTGGTTTGTGGATTTGAGTAAGTGTAATAGAATTCGCTTGTGAATTATAAAGATGAATTTTAAATCGGTAATGGTTTATTGATTATAAGATTATCCCATAAAAGAACACCATTGACTTCAATGTATGCTCTATAATATCCGGGTTGAACTTTTCTAACATCGAATGCGAAAACATTTTCACCTCTGACAACGTCCAAATTTAAGTCAATAATATGCTCATTTGGCAAATAGTAATTTGCTCCCATATGAGTTGAATAATTCTGTGATCTTTCCAGATAATTTCCACTCTCAATCCAAAAATGTAGTTGAGTTACAGGAGCATCGATAAAAACACCACAAGAGATTTGACTATGGAAAGGTTCTTGACTGTAATGAGCGAATATATAATTCGGATTAGGATAAAAAAGTATAGAATATTTTACATCCTGATTACTTTCTGCCGCATCATACAATTTTATATTAGGATTGCCTATAGTATAAAAAGGTACTGCAGCTTCATCTCTGC